>ANAW01000090.1:0-111787 GCA_000340945.1 Nocardiopsis synnemataformans DSM 44143
CATCGACACCGCGGCCGCCTACGGCAACGAGGAGGGGGTCGGCGAGGCGCTGCGCCGCTCGGGCCTGGAGCGCGGCGAGCTGTTCGTGACGACCAAGCTGGCCAACCCCGACCAGGGCTACGACGCCACCCTGCGCGCCTTCGAGGCCAGCCTGGGGCGCCTGAACCTGGACACCGTCGACCTGTACCTCGTGCACTGGCCGATGCCCCGCAAGAACCTGTACGTGCCGACCTGGAAGGCGCTGGAGCGCCTCTACGCCGAGGGCCGCGTCCGCGCCATCGGCGTGTCCAACTTCCAGCGCCCGCACCTGGAGCGGGTCATGGAGGAGGGCGGGATCACGCCCATGGTCAACCAGATCGAGCTGCACCCGCTGCTCACGCAGGCGGACATGCGCTCCTTCGACGCCAAGCACGGCATCGTCACCGAGGCGTGGAGCCCCCTGGGACACGGCAAGCTGCTCAACCACCCGACCGTCGTCGCGGTCGCCGAGGAGCACGGGCGCACGCCCGCGCAGGTGCTGCTGCGCTGGCACATCCAGCTCGGCAACGCGGTGATCCCCAAGTCGGTGACCCCCGAGCGCATCCGCTCCAACTTCCAGGTCTTCGACTTCGAGCTCTCCCGCGCGGAGATGGACCGGATCAGCGGGCTCAACACCGACAGCAGGTTCGGTCCCGACCCCGACGACTTCGACGGCGTCTGAACCTCCCGCCGCCCGCCGGGGCGCGCGGGCGGACCCTCCTAGCCGCGCAGCTCCCGGTGCTTGCGGGCCCCGGCCAGGACGGCCTCGGTCCCGTTGCGGCGCATGCGGCCGACGTAGACGGCACCGCCGACGAAGATGGCGATGACCACCCCCAGTACGGCGGCGAGGGCGAGGGCGGACAGCAGCACAGTGATCGACATGCGCTCATCGTAGCCGCACGTCCGGCGGATCCCGAAAGGGGACGTCCGGGACGGGCGGCGGGCGCGACACGGGCAGGGAGGGACCGCCGATGGGCCGGACACCGCACGAGATCGTCAACCCGCTCACCCTCGCCGAACCGACGGGCTTCTCCCACGCGCTCGTGGTCAGCCCCGGGCGGGTGGTCCACGTCGGGGGGCAGCGCGCGCACCGCCCCGACGGAAGGATCGTCGGGGAGGGCCTGGCGGAGCAGTTCGACCGCGCGCTCGCCAACGCGGTGGAGGCGCTGCGCGCCGCGGGCGCCGAACCCGCCCACGTGGTGGACATGCGCGTCTTCACCACGTCCATGGCGGCCTACCGGACCCACAGCCAGACCCTCGGCGCGGTCTACCGGCGCCACATGGGCCGCTTCTACCCGCCGATGACGGTGCTGGGAGTGGTCGACCTCCTGGACCCCGACGCCCTGGTGGAGGTGGTGTGCACCGCCGTGGTCCCCGATGCGGCCGGGAGCGAGCCCATGCGCGCGGAGCAGGTCTGGAGACCGGTGGAGGAGGCCGGACGGCCCGGGGTCACCGTCTCCGCGGACGGGGTCGGTCCGCTCCCCGCCCGGGAGCGCCCGTAGCGGTCCCGTCCTGCCGTCGCGGTCCCTGTCCGGGAACGCCCGCGGTGGTTCCGACCGTCTGTTCCGGTTCCTGTCCGGGAGCGCCCGGGGCGTCCGTCCGGTCGGCGCCGCTCGCGGTTCCCCCGGCACCCACCAGCACCACGGCCACCGCGCACACCGCCATCCCCGCCAGGGCGCCCGGGCCCACCGGGTCGCCGAACATCAGCCACGACCACACCAGCGTGGTGGGCGGGGTCAGGTACAGCAGGGCCGACACCCGGGCCACGCCCGTGCGGGACAGGACGACCCAGTACAGGCCGTAGCCGCCCAGGGTGGACAGCACCACCACCCACACCACCGCCGCCCAGAACCCGGGATCGGCGGGCGGGGCCAGCGTCCCGGTGACCGCGGCCAGCCCCGTGAACAGCACGGCGCTCACCGCGCACTGCACCGCCAGGGCCTGCGCCACCGAGCCCCCGGGCCGCGCGCGGCGCTCCAGCAGGGTCGCGGCCACCAGGGACAGCATCGCCCCGAACGGCAGCAGGTAGCCCCACCACGGCGCGGCGCCCGACCGGAACAGGTCCGCGCCCACCACCAGGCCGACCCCGGCCAGTCCCAGCGCGAGGCCCGCCAGCTGGCGCGGCCGCACCCGCTCGCCCAGCAGCGGGACGGCCAGGGCGGTCGCCACCAGGGGCTGGAGGGCGGCCACCAGGGCGCTCGTCCCGGCGGCCACGCCCGCCTGCGCGGCGGCGAACACCCCGTACAGGTACCCGGACTGGGCCAGCAGGCCCAGCACGGCGTGCGCCGCCAGGTCCCGCCGCGACATCCGCTGGCGGCGCCACAGCCACCACCCCGCCAGCAGGGTCGCCACGACCAGGAAACGCCAGGCCAGCAGGGTGGTCGCGGGCGCGTGCCGGGTGCCCAGCTCCGCGCCGACGAAGCCGGAGCTCCACATCACCACCAGCCCGGCGGCGAGCAGGAGGGACGGTGCGGAACGGGACGGGCGCGTCTTGGTGTGTTCCATGCGGGCAGGTAAACACACCGGTCGGTATACTCGCAATGTAGTCCGAACGAGACGCCCCCCGACGGCGGGGGACGCGACAGAGGGAGTGGAGACCATGCCCGGTACCGCGACGACACCGCTGACCCCGGCCGCGCGCCGCGTCCTGGACGTGGCGACCGAGCTGTTCTACACCCGCGGGATCAACACCGTGGGCATGGAGCTGGTCGCCGAGCGGGCGGGGGTCACCAAGAAGACCATCTACGACCGCTTCGGCTCCAAGCAGCAGCTCGTCGTCCAGTACCTGCGCGCCCGCGACGCCCGCTGGCGCGTCTATCTGGACGGCTACCTGGAGCGGGCCCGGACCCCACGGGAGCTGGTGGCCGCCACGTTCGACGCCCTGGACGACTGGATGGGCGAGGAGAACCCGCGCGGCTGCGCCATGGTCAACGCCTACGCCGAGCTCTCCGACCCCGAGCACCCCGGCCGCGCCGTCGCCGAGGAGCAGAAGCGGTGGCTGCGCGGCCTCTACGCCGACCTCGCCGAGCGGTCGGGGGCCAGGGGCCCGGGGGCGCTCGGCGACGCGCTGGCCATGCTGCACGAGGGCGCGGTGGTGGCCCGCAACGTCACCGGGGTCGCCGACGCCGCGCGCACCGCCCGCGCCGCGGCGGACGCCCTGATGACCATGCACGGCGCGGACTGAGGGCGCCGGGTGCAGGGAAACCCGCACATGGGCCAGCCGGAACCGTTGCCGGTGTGGCGCAAGGGTTCTGACCTGGGATGATCTTGTACTTATAGCGAGTCTCGACCGTCGAGACTCGCTATAAGTACAAGATCACGGCGGAGGGGGCGGGCGCCGGGGCCTAGGCGTAGCCGAGCCGGGACAGCTCCGTGCCCGCCACCTCGCGCACGTCGCCGTACTGGTCGCGCGTCAGGCGCTCGCGCCACGACCCCACGCCCCAGGACTCCGCGGTCAGCAGCTCCGAGGCCGACACCCGCGCCCCGGTGAACTCCCGCAGCCGCTCGGCCGCCTCCACCTCGCCGCCGTGCACGTCCTCGTAGCGCAGGGTCAGCAGCTGCTCGGCGCCGATGGAGCGGCGCAGCAGCGCCGACATGCGGACCGCCCCGCGCCAGCGCATCGCGCACTTGGCGGCGGTGGAGCCCTCCGTGAACGCGGACAGGTCCGCCTCCTCCTCCAGGCCGAAGAAGTGGTTGGGGAACTCGTGGTCGAGCTTCATGAAGCTCGGCTTGAGCCAGGCCAGCGAGCGCTCGTCCTCCATCATGTCCGCGATGACGTCGCGGCCGTCCCGGATGACCTGGACGAACAGGGCGTCGGGGAAGGCCGCGTGCAGGGCGGTGGCGCAGAACAGCAGGTCGGGGCTGGCGTCGCCGTAGCGGCGCACCTCCGCGCTGTGTTCACACGGCTCGGCGGCGGCGTTGGCGGGCACGCGCGCCCACGGCCCCGGACAGCGCGGGCAGGTCAGGGGCGTGAGCTGCCAGGCCTCGGCGTAGGCCTCGCGCAGCAGGCTCGCGGTCCCGGCGACCTTCTCCAGTGCGAGGGAGGGGCGTCTGGCCACGGCGTAGACGGCGTTGAGCACGCCCGACGAGCCCGCGCCGAGGTACAGCCCGGGCACGCGCGACAGGGCACGGGCGATCTCGGCGACTCCCGAGTGGGGAGCGCCCAGGACGAACACCGGGCGCTCGACCTTGGTCCCGTTGACCACGAGGATGTAGGACGGCTGCTTCATGACGGTGTCGATTTTTGCACCCTTTGCCCACCTCGTGTGCATCGGCAGGGGATGTGGCCTCCGTGCCCCTCCTGTACCCCCGAGGTTACGGCCTTCGCGCTGGGGCGAACGGTGCCCCGGCCGCGTAAGAATGGGGGGTATGGCCTCGACGACCACCGACTCAGTGCCCTTCCCCGACGCCGGGGAGTTCGAACGGGCCGCCGACCTCCTGGAGTCCGCCGAGCGCGTCACGGTGCTCACCGGGGCGGGCGTGTCCACCGACTCCGGCATCCCCGACTTCCGCGGCCCGCACGGGGTGTGGACCACCGATCCGGACGCGCAGGCCCTGTCGGACATCGACATCTACATGGGCGACGTGGACGTGCGCCGCCGGGTGTGGGCCCAGCGCCGCACCCACCCGGTGTGGAGCGCCCGGCCCAACCCCGCGCACCGCGCCCTGGCCGACCTGGAGGCCACCGGACGGCTGCGGGCCCTGGTCACCCAGAACATCGACGGCCTGCACCAGCGGGGCGGGGTGTCCGAGGACGCGGTCATCGAGGTGCACGGCACCATGCTGTGGGTGGTGTGCATGGCCTGCGGGCTGCGCACGCCGAGCGAGACGGTGCTGGCGCGCCTGGACGAGGAGTCCGACCCGCGCTGCCTGGAGTGCGGGGGCATCCAGAAGTCGGACACCATCTCCTTCGGGCAGCGGCTCGACGCGGAGGTCGTGGACGCGGCGACCCGGGCCGCCCGCGAGTGCGACGTGTTCCTGGCCGTGGGCACGTCGCTGACGGTCCACCCGGTGGCGGGGCTGTGCGACGTGGCCATGATGGCGCGGGCCGGCCTGGTCGTCGTCAACGCCGAGCCCACGCCCTACGACGACTTCGCGAGCGCCGTGGTCAGCGCCCCCATCGGCGAGGCGCTCCCCGCCCTGGTGGAGCGGGTGCGCGCGGCCGGGTAGGGGCGCGGTCCCCGTGCCGGTGCGCGATCGGAAAGACGGACGCGGTGGTCCGGGGCCGTGCCGGGAGGGGCGTCCGAGGTGCGCACCCGGGGCGTGGAGCGTCCCGCGCCGGAACCCCGGGACGGGGCTCCGGCGCGCTGGCGTGGAGTCTGTGGCTAGCCGGTTCAGCCGCCCGCACTGTCGTGGTGGTTCCCCACTCCCGCTTGGTCGCTGTCCCGGGCAACAAAGGTGACGGTGTCGATGGCCTGCGCCTGGGGTTCCGCGACAGCGTTCCGATGCGCCAGGTCCAGAACGCGCGTGAGAATTTCGAAGCGGACGGAGCCTTCCAGGCGGCGAAGGGGCGGTGCGATCACTGAAAGGCCGAGCTGGGGGCCGGTCACTACCTCAGTCACATTGGAGAGATAGAGCTTCAACAGGTCCCGCAACCTTCTGGTGAACGTAGAAGAGGAGGACAGACTGATGTCTTCGGTGGCCTGCCTGAGCGCCAGGAGTTCCAACCGGCCCAGGGTGCGGGTGGAGAGCAGCCGTTCGTAGGCCTCGAACCGTTCCTTGGGGCTCTCATCCACAGGGGTTAGACGCAGCCGCAGCACCTCATGCAGCTCGAACCAGGCCGTGTCCCTATCAACGTGGTGGGATTCCGTGGCCGTGTACCAGGTCGCCAGGTCATCCGAGACGTGACGCAGGTAGGGCAGCAGCCCGAGCAGGAAGCGCGCGGACGTGCCGTTGACCCGCATCGCCGTCGACCGCAGCAGACGGGATGTGGTCGTGTTGTGCGGCACGGTGATCTCGTACGGGTCGAGCACGGACGGTCTGGCGTCCAGGTTCATCCGCAGCTCGAACCCCATGCTCTCCCCGACGTTGACCGGTGAGGAGTCGTCCAGGTCCACGACGGTGACGCCCCCGCCCGCTTCCCACCCGTTCAGGTGGCGCACGCGCAGGGCAGCCACGATGCTGAACCACTCGGTTCCCGGCAGGGTCCGCCACAGCGCGGCCGTGTGCTGCCAGTCCTGGAGGGTCTCGGGGGAGTCCGGGAACAGCTCCCGGATGTCGACCGGCTCCCCGCGCACGAGGCACAGCAGGATTATGAGGTTGCTGGTGTAGTTGGCCTCGCGGCGGGTCAGCGGCAGCCGCGTGGGCTCGTAGGCGGTGTAGGAGCGGTTGGGGGCGGGGAAGGGCGCCTCCTGGAACAGTTCCACGAGCAGCCGCGCGTAGTCCTCACGGGCCTCGGGCTCCTCGGCGAACCGGCGTTCCAGGAGTTCGGCCAAGAAGTCCACGACCTTCTCCCGGCCCGCGTAGCCGGCGAAGGAGGACAGGGTGTACAGCTCGCCGTCGTCGGGGCGCGTGCTCCGCCCCCGGCGCCGCGAGGAGCGCGAGCGGGACGCGTCCAGATCGTCCAGGGCGGCGATCACGGCCCTGGCCACCAGGTACTCGCCGAAGGTGGCGTGCAGGAACTCGAACACGCTCGCGCTGCCGTCACCCGTCTGCGCGCGGGCCTCGTGGACGAAGAAGAACCGGCCCAGCACCTGGTGGGCCGGATCGATCTGTCCGTGCAGGTCGGCGTCGGGCGCGCGCACCGCCGCGTCGGGCATGAGGACCGCGAGGTCGCGGTCCAGCTCGTCGGCGCCCACGCTCTGCTTACGCCGGGTGAACATCGCCAGGGCGGCGATCTCCAGGCGGCGCAGCTCCTCCTCGACCGCGTCGTCGAAGTCGTTCCTGCCCAGGCCGGAGCGGTGCTTGTCCACCTCGCGCCTGGCGAACATCGTCAGCAGCCGCTCGTACAGCTCCCCGTGGGACAGCGCCCGCGAGGCGTGCCGCAGACCGTTGTCCCCGGCGTCGTAGATGAGCAGCATCAGCAGCAACAGGGGCTGTTCGGCCAGTTCGCGGTAGGGCAGCAGGGAGTCGACGGTCAGCGGTTCGAGGCCGCGGGAGGAGAACACCCGCGCGTTCGCCTCGTTCCACACCCGGAGCATCCGCTCGATCTGGGGCTCGGTGAAGGGTTCCAGTCGGATCACGGTGGTGCCCTCGGGGAAGCGCGCCCGGTCCGCCACGACGGTGCGGCTGGTGACGATGACCGCGACGGGCTGGCCGAGGGCCTCCTGCTGGTGCTGGAACTCCTGGATCCGTTCCAGGTAGTCGGAGCGGTCCACCCCGGTCGCCTGGAGGAGTTCGTCGAAGCCGTCCAGGATGATGACGGGCAGGGCGCCGTCCGCTGACTCGGCCAGTTCCCGCCAGGACATCCGCATGTGGAGCGCGGCGGCCAGTCCCTCCTCGATCTGTAGGTGGATCGGCGCGTTCGGCCTGACCGCGCGCAGCTCCACCCGAACCGGCAGGAAGTCGGAGGCGGGGAGCTGGGCGGCCAGCATCTCGGTGAACTTGGACTTGCCCGCACCGGGGTGGCCCAGGATGACCGCGGGGAACGCTGTGGCGTCCGGATGGACCAGGTGGGCGGAGAGGAAGGACTGGAGGTCGTCGAGCGGGGCGATCTCCTTCCACGACTCCTCCGTGGACGGTGAGTTGCCGGGGCCGCTCCTCACGACACGACCGCGCGGCGGGAGGTAGGCGTCCGCGAGTGAGGGCAGGACCAGCCCCGGCGGCGCGTCGTCCGAACGCAGGACGGGCTGACGCAGCACTGCCTGGTAGGAGGCGTGGAGTTCCTGCCGCCGCCGGTCCACCACCCGACCGGAGTCGATCCTTTCCAGGCTGCCGCGCAGTGCGCTGAGCCCAGTCTCCAGCGCGCCGCGCGTCCGTCGGTGCTCCTCCAGGTGCACCCACATGCCGAACTCGGGTACCTCGGCGGCGATCTGGCGGTAGAGCTCCTTGTAACGGACGACGGAGTCCGCGACGACGTCCTCCCTCAGGCGGCGCAGGAACGGGTGACCGCGCGTGGTGACCCCGTGGGCCTCGGCCACGGCCAGGCCGGAGACCATGGCGCCGAACAGGTGGGCCATGTCGAGGAAGAGACCGAACGGGACCCAGTCCTGCTCGCCGCCCCCACCCGGTAGGGAGAGCGGCGGCAACCCCTCCGGAGAGGAGACGAGCGGCCCGAAGAGAGAGAGCTGTTCCTCGGAAGTGATCTTCAGGTCCTTCAGGGAGAAGGGGGCTCCCGCCTCCTCCCAGCACTCCTCGACCGCCTCGAAGAAGGAGACGACCACCAGGACCCGGTGTGCCGCCTCGATCTTCTCCGTCCGGGACAGGCGGCTCTCACCGCTGACCTTGTTCCGGATCCCTTCGATGGCCTGGCGCCCCCCGCTCACCAGCGCTCCCCGCAGGCCGAAGAGGTCGGGCACGCCCACCAGCCCCAGGCCTCCGTCGGCCAGCCTCTCGGCGAGCCCCATCACCTCCGAGTCGTTCTGGCCGAGGATCTTGAGCGCGTCCGCGTAGGTGAGCCGTTTCGCCATCGGGGGTGCCTCTTCCGGCTTCGAGGGGAGGGGGAACACAGTCGGACCCGGCACCGGGGGCGGTGCCGAGTCCGCAGGTCAGCATGGGTCTCGGGGGTTGAGGGGGGAGTGCGGTCCCGTGGTGGGATCCGCTAGGGCAGCTCCCAGTCCACCAGATCGGAGTTCTGCTCCTTGAGCATCTCGTTGGCGCGGCTGAAGGGCTTCGAGCCGAAGAACCCGTTCTTCGCCGACAGCGGGCTCGGGTGCGCGGACTCCACGCACGGCACGCCCGGCATCAGCGGGCGCAGGTTGCGGGCGTCGCGCCCCCACAGGATCGCCACCAGCGGCTTGTCGCGCTCGGCGAGCGCCCGGATGGCCTGCTCCGTGACGGCCTCCCAGCCCTTGCCCCGGTGCGAACCGGCCTTGCCCGGCTCCACCGACAGCACCCTGTTGAGCAGCAGCACGCCCTGCTGGGTCCAGGGGGTCAGGTCGCCGCTGGAGGGCATGGGCACGCCCAGGTCGTCGACCATCTCCTTGTAGATGTTGCGCAGGCTCGCGGGCAGGCGCACGTCGGGGGCGACCGAGAAGCTCAGGCCCACGGCGTTGCCCGGGGTCGGGTAGGGGTCCTGGCCCACGATGAGCACGCGCACGTCCTCGAAGGGCTGCTTGAAGGCGCGCAGGACGTTCTCACCGGCGGGGAGGTAGGTGCGGCCCTCCGAGACCTCCTGGCGCAGGAAGTCACCCATCGCGGCGATCTGCGGCGCGACCGGCTCCAGGGCCTCGGCCCAACCGCTGTCCATGATTTCTTTCAGGTCCTTCGACATGGCCAGAACACTAGCGGCAGCGAGCGACATCCACGTCCGCTTCGGGCTTGCCCCGCTCATGGGAGCGCACTTTTTCACCCGAGGACACGGAGCCGGGAGCCCATCTCGTCGACGTACTTGTGCACGGAGCGTTCGGCGATCCGGTAGGAACGGCCCACCCGGACCGCTGGGAGGACTCCGGAATGAACCATGCGGTACACCGTCATCTTCGACACGCGCATGATCGAGGCGACCTCCGCGACAGTCAGGAAGCGCACCTCATGAGGTGCCTTCGATCCGCGCCGAAGCGACGGGACGGGCACACGGTCATCGAGTCCCAGGATCTGGGCGGCGAACGCGTTCACCCACGCGTGTGTGTCCGGGTCCGCTGCTCCGGACTCCTGCAGAACCTCCAAGAGGGCTGTGGTGTCCAGAGGACGCCCCAGGGTGAGGACCTCCACCCCCACCGGCCGGCCGTCAGCGGAGTAGTCCACGACGAACGGACCGTAGTCGAGGGTTCTCTCCACCCGAGCGTTGGTGAGAGTCAGGTAACCCGCATCCGCTTCCTGGTCGATCGTCACTCTCCGAGGCGCTGCCATGGGAATCACGATACTTCCACCACCGTCTTGATCACAGGGTCTGGCGTTCCCCAGGTCGTATCCTTCACCGCCACGTAGATCTTCCTGCCGTCACCGGTGTGTCCGTGCAGCTTGTAGGAGTTGTTCGCGGAGTCGCGCTCCTCTGCCAAAGGGCGTCGCAGAACTGCCAGGACGTCTTCCTCGGCGATGCGCCTTCGCCGCATCCTCTCGAGAAGATGGGTGGTCATTCGCGGAGGCATCTACTCTGTCGCCTTCAACACGATATCGACCACTCGCACAGCCCGGACTCCGCCGGCACGCACCCTCACGGTCCATTCACCGATCTCGTCGATCACCACGTGGAGAGGGCTGGCCCAGACACCGGCATGGCTGGACGGGGGTGTGCCAGCTGTTCCGCTCATGGCCAGTGCGACCTCCCCGGAGGGGCGAACGATCTCCAGGAGTATCTGCTGGAGCCGTTCTGCTCCGCTGGCCTCCAGGAGCGCGAGGGCCACACCGAGTTCCACTTCACAGGGCACCTGATCCACAGCCAGCACACGCAGTGCCGGGTCACGAATCGAGAGGACGTCTCCGTCCACTCCGATCTCCCGCCCGAGAAGGAAGACGTGGTCGGGCGGGGCGTTGGTCTGTCCCATAGGGCCTGAGACTAGGCCGAGGCGAGGGGAGGGCGCAGAAGAACGGCACAATCGCACCGGAGTTTTCGCACCGGGATCATGACCGGCTTCCCGCACCTGCCTTCTGGGAGCGGTCCTGCCAGTGGTGCACGTGGGCGCGGATGCGTTCGGTGGCCGCGTTTCGCGCGCTGCGCAGAGGCATGTCATGGATGGACGAGGGACGTACTACGGGCGGCGCCACCGACCGCGAGGACCGTGGACCGGTGGCGGGGATGTCTGGCGCACCGGACCTCAGGCGTCGGGGACGAGCACGACCTTCCCGACGACGGTGCGGGACTCGGCCAGGGTCATCGCGCGGGAGGCCTCCGAGAGCGGGACGCGGGCGGCGACCTGCGGTGCCAGGACCCCGTCGGCGAGCAGCCGCAGCACCTCGGTCAGGTCCTCGCGCAGCCGGGCGCGGAAGGCGTCGGCGTGGCGGCGGCGTCCGGCCCAGAAGTTGTAGAAGTGGGCGCCGCGGCCGTTGGGCAGGGCGTTCCACACCAGGAGCCGGCCGAAGAGCGCGAGCACGGGCAGCTGGGAGCTGCCCTCGACGTCCTTCGTGGACGCGGTGCCGTAGGAGACGAGGGTGCCGCCGCGGCGCAGCAGGCGCCAGGAACGGACCAGGTCCTTCCCCCCGACGTGGTCGAACACCGCGTCCACGCCCTCGGGCGCCAGGGCCCGGATCCTGTCGTACACGTGCGGGTCGCGGTAGTCGACGGGGGTCGCGCCGAGCGCGCGCACGGCCTCGTGGTGGCGAGGTGCGGCCGTGCCGATCACGGTGATCCCGGCGTGCAGGGCGAGCTGGACCAGGGCCGTGCCGACGCCGCCGTTGGCACCCAGCACGACGACGGTGCCGCCCCGCCGCACGCGGGCCGTGCGGTGCAGCATCTGCCAGGCGGTGATGCCGTTGACGAGCAGCGTCTCGACCTCCGCCGGGTCCGTCCCCTCCGGCACCGCGACGAGGTCGCGTGCGTCCAGGAGCAGGTGGCTGGCCCAGGCGCCGGTCTTGGTGACGGCGGCGAAGCGGCGCCCGACGAGCGAGGCGTCCACGCCCGGACCGACGGCCTCGACGGCGCCGACGACGTCGTAGCCGGGCACGAACGGGAACGGGGGCTGGTCGAAGTACTTGCCCAGGCGCATCTGCTGCTCGGCGAACGAGACCCCGGTCGCCTCCATGCGCAGCAGGACGTGTCCGGCTCCGGGAGCGGGCAGCGCCTGGTGCCGCACCTGGAGGCCGGAGGGTTCGACCCGCCCGGGCAGCAGGACCTGGGTGGCGGTGGTGACGGCGTTCATCGGGGCTCCTGTCGGAACATTTGTGCTAACGAATGTAAACTTACAGCCGTAAGCCAAAGGGCGCAAGACAGACCGCGCGAACTTCCAGCCGTAAGGTGACACCGTGAAGGACACAAAGGACACGAAGGGCACGTCGGCGCCGCGCACCCGTAACCGCCGAGGTCAGGGCGGACGCCTGCGCGAGGAGATCGTCGACGCCGCGGTGGAGCTGCTCGACAAGACGGGGGACGAGCGCACCATCACCCTGCGGTCCGTCGCCCGCCGCGTGGGGATCGCGGCGCCGTCGATCTACCCGCACTTCCCGGACCAGCCCGCCATCATGCTGGCCGTGGTCCGCCGGGCCTTCGACGAACTCGCGGCGGCGCTGGACGCGGCGGTGGCGGAGGCGGGCGCCGACCCCCGCGCGCGCCTGTACGCCACGTGCCACGCCTACCTCGGCTTCGCCCGATCGCGCCCCGAGCGGTACCGCACCATGTTCGGCGGCCTGTGGGTGCCCACGCTCGGGGACTCCTCGGTGACCGAGCAGGACCTCGTCAGCCTCGGGGACGCGAGCATGCGCGTGCTCGGCGAGGCGCTGGCCGCCTGCGCCGACGCCGGGGTCTCCACCAGCGCCGACCCCGGCGCCGACGCGGTCGGCCTGTGGCTGGGCCTGCACGGGCTCGCCCACCAGCGCGCCGTGACCCGGGTGTTCCCCGGCCCGGAGGACATCGGCGAGCGGATGATCCCGGCGCTGGCGCGCCTGCGCGAGGACTGAGGGTCCCCGCCGTGGCCCGCCTGCGCGAGGACTGAGGGTCCCCGCCGCCTCGGGGCCCGGCCTTCACGGCGTGCCGCCGGGTGCGCCCGGCACGCCGTCCGGCCGTCCCGTACGGGGCCGTCGGACGGCCACGGCCGCGCCTTCGGCACGGCGACGCCCCCGCGCCCCGGTCCCGGTTCTCGTGGTCCCGGGTTCTGGTGGGCGCGGGGGCGTGCGTGTGCTCCGGTGTCGCTCTGTTCTGGCGGGGGCGGCGGGCTGGGGGAGGGCGTCGGGGGAGCGGGGCCGTGTGGGGTCGGCCGGGCGGATCGCGGCGGTCTACTCGGCGCGCCACCCCCCCTGGCGGGTGGACAGGTTCAGGGCGGTGGTCACCAGCGGCACGTGGCTGAACGCCTGGGGGAAGTTGCCGACCTGGCGGTTCTCGCGCGGGTCCCACTCCTCGGCCAGCAGGCCCACGTCGTTGCGCAGGGACAGCAGCCGCTCGAACAGCTCGCGGGCCTCGTCCTGGCGGCCGATCGACAGCAGCGCGTTGGCCATCCAGAAACTGCACGCCAGGAACGCGCCCTCGTTGCCGGGCAGCTGGTCGGCGGAGTCGTCCAGGTCGGTGCGGTAGCGCAGCACGAACCCGTCCACCATCAGGTCCTTGCGGACCGCCTCGATGGTGCCGACCACGCGCGGGTCGTCGTAGGGCAGGAAGCCCACCTCGGGGATCAGCAGCAGCGCCGCGTCCAGTTCCTTGCTGCCGTAGTACTGGGTGAACGTGTTGCGCTGGGGGTCGTAGCCGTACTCGCACACCTCGGCGTGGATGGTGTCGCGCAGGGCCCTCCAGCGTTCGATGGGCCCCTCCTTGCCGAACTCCTCGATGCTGCGCACCGCGCGGTCGGCCGCCACCCAGGCCATCACCTTGGAGTGCACGAAGTGCTGGCGCGGCCCGCGCACCTCCCACAGGCCCTCGTCCGGCTCGTCCCAGCACCACTCCAGGTAGTTGACCAGCGAGCGCTGGAGGCCCCACAGGTAGTCGCCGCCGCGGATGTTGTGGCGGCGGGCCAGATGGAGCACGTCCATGACCTCGCCGTAGACGTCGAGCTGGTACTGGCCCACGGCGGCGTTGCCGATCCGGACCGGGCGGGAGGCCTCGTAGCCCGGCAGCCACTCGGCCTCCCACTCGGTGAGCCTGCGCTCGCCCCGGATGCCGTACATGATCTGCATGAGCTGGGGTTCGCCCGCGATCGCCCGCACCAGCCACTCGCGCCAGGCCAGCGCCTCGTCCTTGTAGCCGGAGCGGATCATCGCCTCCAGCGTGATGGTGGCGTCGCGCAGCCAGCAGTAGCGGTAGTCCCAGTTGCGCACCCCGCCGATCTCCTCGGGCAGGGAGGTGGTGGGGGCGGCGACGATCCCGCCGGTGGGGCGGTAGGTCAGGGCCTTGAGCACGATGAGCGAGCGGATCACCGCCTCGCGGTAGGGGCCCTCGTAGGTGCACTGGTTGACCCACTTCTCCCAGAAGCGCTCGGTGCGCGAGAGCGCCTTCTCCGCGTCCAGGTGGTCGGACTCCTCCACCTGGGAGGGGTGCCAGGTCATCACGAAGGGCACCCGCTGGCCCGCGGTGACGGTGAAGGTGGCGTCGTGGGTGAAGTTGTGGCCCTGGAGGGAGATGGGGGTGCTGAGCCAGATGGCGTCGGGTCCCGCGATGGCCACCAGTTCGGCCCCGGTCCGGTGCACCCACGGCACGACGTGGCCGTAGTCGAAGCGGATGCGCATGGTCGTCTCCATGCGCACTGAACCGCTCAGCCCCTCGACGATGCGCACGATGTGCGGGGCGCCGCCGCGCGGCGGCATGAAGTCGATGACCCGGACCGACCCCGAGGGGGTGTCCCACTCCGACTCCAGGATGAGCGTGTCGCCCCGGTAGCGGCGGCGGGTGGCGCGCGCCTCGCCCTCGGCGGGACGCAGGGTCCAGCAGCCGTTCTGCTCGTCGCCCAGCAGCGCGGCGAAACAGGCGGAGGAGTCGAAGTCGGGAAGGCAGGCCCAGTCGATGGAACCGTCGCGCCCGACCAGCGCGGCGGTCTGCATGTCGCCGATCATTGCGTAGTCTTCGATCCAGCCGGGCACGCGGCTCACCCCCATCACGTCGTCATGGTCTCTGCGGTCGGCGCCTCGTGGGGTGCGCGGTGCCCTGCGACGGCCGCCCGCGCGCGCACCTGTGTGCGCGTCCCGCCGGGGTCCCGTCTCCTGCCCGCCATGGGGGGCGGCACCGCCGCCAGGCGCCGTTCGGGCCACGTTCCGCCTCCGCACCAGCCGCCGGTTGCCTTCCACCCGGTAATGTGCCCAGGTGAGGGCAGCCGAAAAGGCCGGTGCCCAGGAACCGTCCCGAACACGGTCCTTTCCGTTCACCGCGGTCCCCATCTTCCCCTCTCCTCCAAGGGCGCGCCACCCGCAGGTGCACGTGCATCGGAAGGTGCAGCGAGGTATGTGGCGAAATGGGGGAGTTTGTCAGGTCAGAAGTTATGACGCGGTGATCAAGATCCGGTGACGGGAAGGCTAAGGCCCGCCGGAATGGACGTACTGGAGGCATCCGCAACCCCGCCGGGCCGCCGCAGCCGTGCGCGCGTGGCGGCAGCGCGGGGCGCCGGCGCGCCTCCGGGAACGGGGTCCACACCGGGGACGGGCCCGCCCTCGGGGCGGGTGGACGCCGGGACCGGGGTTCACTCCGGGTGGGCGAGCCCCGGCGCACCCCCGCGGTCAGCACCCCGGGACCGGCGGGACCCGGCCTCCCCGGCGACCGGCTCGGGCACGCGCATCAGCGGCAGGAAGACCTGGGCCAGCGGACCGATCGCCACCGCGAACACCAGCGTGCCCACCCCCACGGTTCCGCCCAGGAGGAAACCGGTGACCACGACGGCCACCTCGATCACGGTCCTGGCCAGGCGCACCGACCACCCCCGGGCCGCCAGGCCGGTCATCAGCCCGTCCCGGGGACCCGGACCCAGCTGGGCGCCGATGTAGCAGCCGGTCGCGGCCGCGCACACCACCACCCCGAGCCCCAGCAGCAGCACCCGCACCACCAGCGAATCCGTCTCGGGCAGCAGCCACAGGAACAGGTCCACCGTCATGCCCACGACGACCACGTTGCTCAGCGTGCCCAGGCCCGGCTTCTGACGCAGCGGAATCCACAGCAGCATCAGCGCCGCGCCCACCAGCACGCTCCACGTGCCGATGGACAGCCCCGTCTGGCGGGACAGCCCCTGGTGCAGCACGTCCCAGGGCATCGCGCCCAGCCCCGCGTGCACCAGCAGCGCGCCGCTCAGGCCGTAGAGGACCAGGCCCGCGTACAGCTGCGCCAGGCGGCGCGTCCGGGGCCGGGGCAGGGCGGGGGTGACCAGCACCCGGCCCAGCAGGGCGGCGGCCGCGTCGCGGGCGGGACGGGGCTGTGCGGTCAAGGGACACCTGTCTTTCCTGGGATCATCGGATGAGAACCCGCGCGGGGGCACGGGAACGCGGTTCCGGCGGGGCGGGGCCGGGGCGGTGGGTCCGGAGGCGGAGGGCCAAAGCGCATGGAGTGAGGCGACCGGCCGGACCGTCCGCCGTCCTCCCGCGGTTGCCCTCACCGGACCCGGGTCCAGTAAGGGAGCCACCTGGGTATCGTGGCGGATGTGGCGCCTGGAATGAAGAGCCAATCCAGGTAACTGGCCCTTTCAACGCGGCGACGGGGGACTGTATGGCGAGACAGAGCGGTCACCGCGCGGCGGAGCGCCCCGGGGGCGGCACCCGGCGGATCAACGGGCGCCTGCTGGCGCGCCTCATCGGCGAGGCGCCCGTGGAGCGCCCCTTCTACCTGGCCATCGCCCGCGCCGTCAGCGGACTGGTCCTGGACGGCCGCGTGCCCACCAACACCCGCCTTCCGGCCGAACGCGACCTCGCCGCCGCACTCGGGGTCAGCCGCAACACCGTCACCGCCGCCTACGCCTGGCTGCGCGACAACCGCTTCCTGGAGAGCAGGCAGGGCGCGGGCAGCTGGACCGTCCTACCCGACTCCGCGACCAGCGAGCCCTCGCCCTTCGTCCCCACCGCCGAGCACATCGACCTGGGCGTGGCCGCGCCCCCGGCCGTGGAGGGACTGCGCGCCGCCGCGTTCCGGGCCGCCGAACAGCTCGCCGCGCACGTGGGAGGGCTCGGCTACTACCCCTACGGGCTGCCCGAGCTGCGGCACGCCATCGCCCGGCGCTACGTCGAGCGCGGGCTGCCCACCACCCCCGAGCAGATCTTCGTCACCAACGGCGCCCAGCAGGGCGTCGCGCTGGCCGTGGACATGCTCGTGCAGTCCGGCGACGAGGTCCTGGTGGAGTCGCCCACCTACCCGCACGCGCTGGACGCCATCCGCCGGGCCGGGGCGCGGGTGCGTACCGTCGGGGTGACCCCGCAGGGCTGGGACATGGAGTACCTCGTCGACGCGTTCCGCCAGTGGAAACCCGGTCTGGCCTACCTCATCCCCGACTTCCAGAACCCCACCGGCGCCCTGATGGACGACGAGGAGCGCCGGGTCCTGGTGCGCGAGGCGCGCCGGGCGGGAACCCACCTGGTCGTCGACGAGACGGTCGCGGAGCTGGCCATCGACTCCGGCGACCTGCCCGCGCCGGTGGCCGCCCACGACACCGACGGCCGGGTGCTGACGGTGGGATCGGTGGCCAAGCTGCTGTGGGGCGGCCTGCGGGTGGGGTGGGTGCGCACCACGCCGCCGATGGTGGCCCGGCTGATGGCCACCCGCCAGCGCTTCGACCTGGCCGGGGCGGTGCTGGACCAGCTCACCGCCACCCACCTGCTCGCCGACGTGCTGCGCATCCGGGCCGAGCGCAGCCGCCAGCTGCGCCGCAACCGCGACGCGCTGCTGCACGCGCTGCGCGAGCGCCTCCCCGACTGGCGGCCCAGCGTGCCCGGGGGCGGGCTGGTGCTGTGGGCGACCCTGCCCCACCCCGTGGCCAGCGCGCTGGCCACGGCCGCGATCCGGCACGGGGTGCACCCGGCCGCCGGGCCGGTGTTCGGCGCCGACGGAACCCTGGAGCGCTACCTGCGCCTGGCCTACACCCAGCCGCCGGACGTGCTCGCGGACGCCGTGGAGCGCCTGGCCGCCGCCTACACCGAGACCCTGGCCCACCCGACGCAGCCCCGGGGGCAGCTGTACGTGTGAGGGCACACCGAGGGGGGGAAGGCACGAGGTCCCCTTGCCAACAGCTCACCACACCCGGCTGCCCCGGCACCACACCGAATCCGCGCCTGTGGACACGCGGTCCAGCCGCTCCCGCGTCCTCAGGCGCCCCCGGCGGGCACGGCGAAGCGCTGGGCGAAGCGGACCACCTCGCCGAGCACCTCGTCCCGGTTCGTCTCGTTGAACACCTCGTGCCGGGCGCCGGGGAAGACCCGCGCGGTGAAGTCCTCGCCCATGATCGCGGTGACGCCCACCCGCGTGCCCTCCAGCGGCACCAGGCGGTCGTCGGAGCCGTGCACCCACAGCAGCGGCAGCGGTCCCACGCTCCCGGCGGCCAGACCGCGCTCGACCTCGGTGAGCATGGCGTTCACGGTGGCGCGCTTGAAGGGTCCGTGCCAGACCAGTTCGTCGGCCACGTACGCCTCGCCCACGGCCGGGTCCCGCGAGAGCGTGGACGGGTCGATGGGGGCGTCGGGGATCTCCTCGGCCGCGGCGAGCTGCTCCAGGGCCTCCCACCGGCCCAGCACCGGCCCGGACAGCACTAGCGCGCTCACCTGCTCGGGGTGGGTCTGGGCGTAGCGGGAGGCGATGAGCCCGCCCATGGAGTGGCCGATGAGCACGAGCGGCAGCGTCCGGTAGGCGGTGCGCGCCTGGGTGACGAGCCGGTGCACGTCCTCGACCACGCCCGCGTAGTCGTCGATCAGCACCCGCTCACCGGAGGAGCCCCCGTGCCCGCGGTGGTCGGCGCCGTAGACCACCGCGCCCGCCCGGACCAGGTCCTCGGCCACCGCGTGGTACCGGCCCAGGTGCTCGCCGTAGCCGTGCACCAGCACCGCGAGCCAGGTCGGCTCGCCCTCGGCCGGGGCCCAGGCCCGCGCCGCCAGCTTCCCCGAACCGTCCGGTCCGCCCGCCAGGGCCCACTCGCGTGTGGTGATCACCGTGTCCCGCCTCCTTGCCCGAGCCTTCGTCTGCGACGATCGGAGCCGTGCGCGACCGTCGGATGGTCACCCTACGGCGCTTCGGGGCCGGTGCGCAGCAGGGCGGAGCGGGCACGCGCGGCCCGCGGCCCCGGGAGGTGTGGGATCACCCGATACGCCGACCGGTTTCTCGTGTCCGCCCACGAAAAACGGCATATGACGCGATTGGGCCTGCCCGCCACTTAAAGGGATCTTCTACGCTTATCTATGGGTACCCCTCGGGCCGGGTACACCTCCGTACACGGACCGCCCGACAACCCGGACTGGAGAGGGTGACGCCCGTGCTGGCCGACTCCTACGGACGAGTGGCGACCGACCTGCGGGTCTCGCTCACCGATCGCTGCAACCTCAGGTGCACCTACTGCATGCCGCCGGAGGGGTTGGAGTGGTTGCCCAAGCCGGAACTGCTCAACGACGACGAACTCCTGCGCCTCATCCGCATCGGTGTCACCCGCCTCGGCATCACCGAGGTGCGCTTCACCGGCGGCGAGCCCCTGCTGCGCCGCGGCCTGCCCGGCCTCGTCGCCGGGACCACCGCGCTGGAGCCCCGACCCCACACCGCCCTGACCACCAACGGCATCGGACTGGCCCGCATGGCCCCCGCCCTCGCGGAGGCCGGGCTCGACCGTGTCAACGTCTCCCTCGACACCCTGCGCCCCGACGTGTTCGAGACGCTCGCCCGCCGCCGCAGGCTCAACGACGTCCTCGACGGCCTGGCGGGCGCCGCGGAGGCCGGGCTCACCCCGGTCAAGGTCAACGCGGTGCTCATGCGCGGCGTCAACGACGACGACGCCCCCGACCTGCTGCGCTTCTGCGTCGAGCACGGCTACGAGCTGCGCTTCATCGAGCAGATGCCGCTCGACGCCCAGCACGGCTGGCGGCGCGACACCATGATCACCGCCGAGGAGATCCTCGCCAACCTCGAAACCGAGTTCACGCTCGACGCGGCCGACGCCGACACGCGCGGCAGCGCCCCCGCCGAGCTCTTCCACGTGCGCGGAGCCCGCTTCCCCAACGGGGAGCAGGCCACCGTCGGCGTCATCGGATCGGTCACCCGGCCCTTCTGCGGCGCCTGCGACCGCGTCCGCCTCACCGCCGACGGCCAGGTGCGCAACTGCCTGTTCGCCCGCGAGGAGTCCGACCTGCGCTCCCTGCTGCGGGGCGGCGCCACCGACGAGGAGATCGCCCGGAGCTGGACCGCCGCCGTGTCCGCCAAGCTGCCCGGACACGGCATCAACGACCCCAGCTTCCTCCAGCCGTCCCGACCGATGTCCGCCATCGGCGGCTGAACCCCGGCCGCGGCACGCCACCGGTGCGCCCGGACCCCGCGCCCGACCTAAAACCCGTTGCCTCCTCCGGCCGGCTCTGGCTTGATGTTCCAGGGGCACGACCGCGTGCGTGCCCGTACGAACGACCCCACAGGCCGTGCCGGGAAAGGGAGGTGGCCTGAACATGCCCTACACCGAGGTTTCCGGGGAACGCGTCCCCATCCGCATGTGGGCCGCGCCCGACGAGGTCGAGGCCGCGGCCATGGAGCAGCTGCGCAACGTCACCCGCAAGGGCGCCATCCGCGCCGGTAGCGGCGACCTGGGGATCATTCCCGGGTCCATGGCGACGGGCACCTACATCGTGCGCGGACTGGGCAACCCGGCCTCGTTCAACTCCGCCTCGCACGGGGCGGGACGGCGGATGAGCCGGAACAAGGCCCGTAAGACCTTCACCGAGGCCGACCTGGTCGAGCAGACCAGGGGAGTGGAGTGCCGCAAGGACCGGGGCGTCGTGGACGAGATCCCCGCCGCCTACAAGGACCTGGAGACGGTGATCGAGGCCCAGACCGACCTGGTCGAGGTGGTCGCCCGCCTGCGCCAGGTGGTGTGCGTCAAGGGCTGAGGCGGCGCGCGAGCCGGATCCCGCGACGCCCGCTCCCGGGGCGCTCCGTCCGTACGGACTCCGCCCCGGGAGCGGCGTACGCTTCCCTGCATGGGACACCGACACCCGAGCAAACTCAAGAACTCCGAGGTGAGCCATGCCCGCGCCCGCTGGCTGCTGCGGGCGGAACTCGACGGCTGCGACGAGTGCCGCCGGGAGGGGGACCGCGAGGCCCTGACCGACCTCGCCGTCGGCGGCGTGTTCGACTCGCTCCTCACCGGGTTCGTGCTGTCCCGCACCCAGCACTGGTACTCCCCGAGCAGGCCGGTCCCGTACCCGGCCACGGTGTACCGCATCGCCCCCGTCGACGAGCGCGACTTCTGGCGCCAGCCCACCCAGCACTGCATGCGGGTGTGCACGGTGCAGGGTTCGGAGGGCACCAGCGTGGACACCGTGCCCGCGCTCAAGGAGCTGCGGCTGATGTCGACGGACCACCGCAGGACCGTCCTGGACGACGTGATGGACGGGCTCGCCGAGACGGAGGGGTGAGCGCGACACCGCCGCCGTGGGCCATGCTGGAGACATGAACGAGACCCTGGACGCCGTCGTCCTCGCCGGGGGCGCGGCCCGCCGCATGGGCGGCGTCGACAAGCCCGGGCTGTCCGTGGCCGGGCGCACCCTGCTGGAGCGCGTCACCGACGCCGTCCGCGCCCACAACGCCGGAGCGGGGGACGAAGGCCGGGTGATCGTGGTCGGCCCGCCCCGCGAGAGCCCCCGCGCGCTCTACGTCCGCGAGGACCCGCCCGGCTCCGGCCCCGTGCCCGCGCTGCGTGCCGGACTGCCGCACGTGCGCACCCCCCGGTTCGCGCTGCTGGCCTCCGACCTCCCCCACCTGGACCCCGGTCACCTGGCCGCCCTCCGCGCCGTCGCCGGCGAGGAGGCCGACCGCGCGGGCGCGGTGTTCGTGGACTCCACCGGGCGCGAGCAGTGGCTCACCGGCGTGTGGCGCACCGAGGCCGTGCGCGCCGCCCTCGCCGCCTACCCGGGGCGCTCCCTGTACGGGCTGCTCGGCCCCCTCGCGCCCCGCGCGGTGGCCCTGGCCGACGACCTGGCCGTGGCCGACTGCGACACCCCCGACGACCTCGACCGCGCCCGCCGGATCCTGGAGCCGCCGACCGGTTGAGTTCCGCCGACCGGCCGAGGGGCACAGGCGGCCGGGGAGCGCCGACGGGTGAGAGCCGTGGACCGGCCGGGTGCCGCCGACCGGTCCAACGCCGACGAGCGGCTGGCGACCGCCCCAGGGTTGCGCGAGCGCGCCGCGGTGGTCCATGATGTCGGCCATGACGATCAGGAAGGGCGGATCCCGCCCGGGCCGTTGAGCCCCACCGCGCCGACGTACGGGTCGGCCACCTCACTCCTCCGCTCCGTCGAGGACTGCGCCGCCTCCCGGCGCATGCGCGTTCTGGCGCTCTACGCCCGCGACCACGCGGGCACACCCCACCTCACGGGGATCCTCCGGCAGCTCGAAACCGCGGATCGCGGACGCCTCGCCGTGCACATGGCCACGGCCGCACGCGACACCGACACCCTCGCCCGCCACCTCGCCGGACCCGACCCCGAACTCCGCCGGGCCGCCCTGTGCGCCCTCCGTGAGCCCTCTCTGCCCGACGAGGCCGTGCCGCCCGTCCTGGACGACGCGCCCACCGGTCTGCGCCGGGCCCTCTACCGAACCCTCCACCACGCGCGACGCACCGGCCTCGCGGACTCCCTCCTGCCCCGCGTGCGCGCGGAGTACGGCGACGCCGAGGCCGCCGCCCTCCTGCCCGCGTGCTCGCCCGAGCGGGTCGCCGCGCACCTGCCCGGCCTCCGCCACGCCGTGCGCTCCTGGCGGCGGCTGGCCCGACGCCACCCCGACGCCCTCCTGGGCGTGCTCCGGGAGGCGCACGCCGGGGGCGGGTGGACGTTCGAGCGCTTCCCCGACCTGAGGCGCGTCCTCCAGGCGCTCGACCCCGTCCGACCGGCCGACCTCGGAACCCTGCTCAGGGAACTCGGCGAGGAGCACCGGGACCTCGCCCTCCTGGCCCCCCACACCCACCGGCTGCTGTACCGCGACGGCGACGAACGCCACTACTCCACCCGCTATCCCGCCGGTCCCGGCGGCACCCGCGACATCCGCCGCCTGTCCAGGCATGCCAGACACACCCCCGCGGAGGTCCTGCCCGTCCTGAGGGCCATGCCCCTGCCCGTGCGCACCGCCCACCTGGACCGGATCCTCCGGCGCAGGGGCGACTACGGGGCGCTGTTCCCGCTGCCCTACCTGGACCTGCTGCCCCGCGACCGGGCCGAGGCCGAGGCCCGACGCGCGCTGGCGGAGATCACCGCCTTCCAGAGCCGCAGCACCCGCTACGGCGACCCTGACAAGGACCTGGACGCGATCGCCCACCTGCCCTACGGGGAGGCGGCCGGACCGCTGGAGGAGGCCGCCTCGGCCGGAGACCCCGACCGCCGCGCGCGCGGTCTGGCCCGGCTGGTGGAGGCCACCGCCCGCACCGGCGACCCGGGCCTGCTGGCCCGCGTGCTCACCGAGCGGGCCGAGCGCTCCCGGGCCGAACGCGATCCGGTCCGCCGCTCCCTGCTGTGCGCGCTGTCCCGGGTCGCCCCTCCGCTGCTCGCGCGGGCGTCCCTGCCCGCCCTGCACCGCCTGCTCGCCGACGCCCTGGGCTCGCGCGACACCTCGGCCGCCACCCGCCGAGCCCTGCGCGACCTGGCCGCCGCCCTGCTGCGTCACCCTCTGACCAGGCAGGACACGGACGCGGCGGACTGGGCGCTGGAGGCCTACACCGGCCTGGTCGCGCGCTTCGGCGCGCGGGGGCTGGGTGAGCGGGGCCGTCTGCGCTCGCGCCCCCCGTGGTGGAGCGTGCCGCGCCGCTGGTCCGCCCGGGTCGACCTGGACCCCGCCCTGGACCAGGTGCTGCCCCGGGGGCTGGAACGGGAGCTGTACCGGCGCCTCGCCCCGGCGCTCGACGACGCCCGCGCCCGGGGCGACTTCGCCCCCGCCGTCGCCCTGGCCCGCGAGCTCGGCCGCCGCGTGCACGGCGTTCCGGAACTGCGCGAGCACCTGGCGGCGGCCCTCGGCTACGACACGTCCACCACCGGTTCCGTGGACACCACAGGCCCTTCCAACATCAGAGGCGCCGTGGCTCCCACCGGAACCGGGGGCACCACCGGCTCCTCCGGCCTCCGGTACACCGGCACCCTCACCACCACCGCAAACGCCGAGGGCACCGCGCGCGAGGCGGCGGAGCTGTACCTGACCGGACCCGGAGCCCGCGCCGACGCACGGGCGCTGTTCGACGCCGACCCGTCCGCGGCCCGCGTCCCCCGGGTGTGGAGCCTCCTGGTCCGCCACGCCGAGCCGTCCGCGCTCCGCACCGCCTTCGACGCCGCCGGGGAGCACCGTGCCTCCGGGGAGCACCGCGTCGCTGACGCGGGCGCGTGGGTGCCCGACATCGACCGGCGGACCGTCCGGGGCTGGCCGGAGGAACTGCGTGCCCGGGCCGCCGACCACCTGACGGGGATCGCCGACGACCCCTCCCAGGCGATCGACGACCGCGAGCGGGCCCTGCGCGGTCTGGGCGCGCTGCCCGGCGCGGCCGACAGGCTGGCCTCCTACCTGGACGGTCCCGACACCGTCCTGCGCGAGGCCGCCCTGAGCGCCCTCGGCTGCTGCGACGAGCCCGCCCGCGCCCTGGACCTCGTTCTGGCGCACGCCGACGGACCCCGGTCCCGGGCCGCCGGTCCGGCGATGTCGCGCTGCGCGAAGGACGTCGCCCCCTCCCGCCTGGGTCCGGCGCTGTGCCGGGTCCTGGACGGCCCGGCCAAGGTCACCGTCCGCAAGGCGGCGGCCCGGCTGCTGGAGCACCACCGCCCGCCCGGCGGGACCGAGCACCTCGCCCGCGTCCTGGACACCGGCGACGGGCTGCACCGGGACGTGCGCGCGGCCGTGGCGGGCGCGCTCATGCGAGCGCTGGACCACCCCGCGGCCCTGCCCGCCCTGGCCCGCAACGCGCACGGGTTCACGCGGGTGGAGGTCCAGTTCGCCGTGTTGCAGACCTCTCCGTCGGCCTGCCCGCCGTCTCGGAGGGAGGAAGCCGCTCAGGTGGTGGCCTCGCTGCCGGAACCCTCCCGCGACCACTGGCGGTTCTCCGGGTGGACCGGCCGCTGGGCGCCCTGGACCGACCACGACCCGGACGCGCTGGCCGAGGCCGTGTGCGACATGGAACGGGACGGGGAGCGGGCGATCCGCGCCTTCGGGCAGCTGCTCCTGGACGGACGGGGGACCGACCGGATCAGCGGGATGCTGGCCCGGCTCCTGGCGGCCGTCCCCCGGCCCGAGGACGGGGTGCCCGCACGCAGGCCCCGCCGGGAGTCGGAGGACTCCGCCCACCGGCGGGTGCGGCGGCTGCTCCACCTCCTCCTGCGCCGGATGACGCAGAGCCGGAGGCGGGATCCCGTGCTGGAGGAGCAGGTGGACGCGGTGCTCGGCCTGCTCGGGACCCGGGAGGAGTACGCCCCGGAGGCGCTCTTCCTCGTCCATCGCAGGATCGCGGCCGCGTGTGCGCCCCCGGAAGGGGACCCGTCGGTCCGTGAGCTGACGGACCTGCTCCTGGCCGGCGCCCACCTGCTGGCCCGTGAGCCCTTCGACCAGGGGGACCTGAACCGGCTCCTCCAGCCGTTCCGCGGCACCCACAGCCGTTCGGGGGCCGAGCCGCGGGTCCTGGAGGAGGTGGTGCGCCGCCTGTTCGGCGCGGCCGCGGCGACACAGGGCGCGGCGGGGGAGGCGGCGGCCCTCCTGGGCCTGCGCCTGGTGGAGGAGGCGGGCGACGAGGCCGACTGGGCCGGGCCCTGGCCGCGGCTGCTCTCCCGCGCGGGCGGCCTCGGCCACGGGAGGGTGCGCGCCGCGGCCTGGCGGATGGTGGTGTAGCGGAGCCCTTCCGGGCGGGGGAGGCACGGCCACCGGCCGTCCCCGCCCGGGACGGGCTCCCCGCTCGCGCGGCTCCCACCGGCCTCGGAACCGTCGCCCCCGTACCCGGACCGGGGCAGCGGTTCCGCCAGCGGATCAGCCCTCGAACTCGTCCATGGGGACGGTCTCGCGCAGGAACCCGCGCATGTCCAGGAAGGAGGACAGGTACTCGCGGTGCTCGTCGCAGGCCGTCCACACCTTGCGGCGGTCGGGGGTGTGCAGTCTGGGGTTGTTCCACACCAGCGCCCACGTCGCCTCGGCGCGGCACCCGCGCCGCGAGCACTGCGTCTCCGCCGGTTTACCCAATGCTGACCCCCAAGCCGGGAAACTGCCCCCATGGTCAAGCCACGGGCGCGTTCGGGTCTTCGCCTCCGGCCGCCCGCGCGGGCGGCCCGGGGCCGGACACAAGGCGACGCCGGGTGGTTACGGGGGCAAACCACCCGGCGTCGCAGGCGATGTTCCAACGGGGGCTCGGAACACCGCTTCCGCGCTTCGACGGGGGACCGAAGCGCTAGACCCCAATGTACACCGATGCCCCCCGGTGTACGTCAAGAGTCAGTTACGACGTTGTCTCGGGAGAGTCCCACGGATACAGGGGCTTAAGTCCTATTTGAGAGTTCACCTGGCATTTCGCCCATAACATCTGGTCCGCGGGCCACGGTCACCGGGTCAAGGCGGCCCCAACCGCGTCCCCCGAGGGTCCCCGCGCCCGGCAAAGCGCCCGGCCCCTCCATGCCGGTGCGAGGCGGGTGCGCCGGAAGGGCTCCGTGTGGCTCCGGGGGATTGCGGGGAGGCAGGAAACGGGGGGTCGCGCTCCGCGCGGCCGAGAACCGACTCGCAGGGGGTCCCACATGTCCCACAACACCTACCGCGTCACGGAGATCGTCGGAACCTCGCCGCAGGGGATCGACCAGGCCATCCGCAACGGCATCGACCGCGCCTCGGCCACGCTGCGCGGACTCGACTGGTTCGAGGTCACCGAGATACGCGGCCACATCGAGGAGGGCGACGTCGCCCACTTCCAGGTGGGCCTCAAGGTGGGCTTCCGCCTGGAGGAATGAGGACGGGCGGGCACGGTCACGGCCCGTGTCCGCCGTGACCGCGCCCGCCTCACCCCCCCTGTGCCCGCAGCGGCTCCCCGGCCGCCTTCCCCCGCACCCGTGACCGCGCCCGAGCGCCCCGGCTGTCTTCCCCGCACCCCTGACCGCGCCCGAGCGCCCCGTCGCGTCCCCGGCTGCCTTCACCGCTCCCGCAGCGGCTCTCCGGCCGCCTTCACCGCGAACCGCGCCTCCCCGGCCGCCGTCTCGTGCGCCTGTGTGCGCCTCCCCGGCCGCCGTCTCGTGCGACTGTGCGCGGCTGCCCGGCCGTCTCGTGCGCCCGTGTGCGGCGGCCCGGCGGGCCTTCCTCCCGCGCCCCGGCCCCGCGCCGTCGCGCGCGTCCTGCGGGCCGGACGAGGCCGGTTCGGACTCCCCTACCCGCCCTCGGGGGCCTCCTGCCCGCGCTGCACGTCCACGTGCACGTGGTCCAGGTGGCGCAGGATCTCGTTGTCCGGGTCGGCCTCGTAGTCGCGCCACCCCAGCGACGGGAAGCTCGTGCTCCAGATCCGGTCGTCGAAGATGATCACGTCGATCTCGTAGTCCGGGGCGTGCGCGATCAGCCAGTGCGCCATCACCCAGCCCGCGCGGCGGTTGTCCTCGTTGACCGGCCGGTAGAAGACGTCGATCGCGCGGCCGTCGTAGTGCGCCGAGTCGTCGCCGTGGCCGGTGTCGAAGCCGCCCGGCTGGTAGCCGCCCAGGCTCAGGCCGGAGAAGTGCTCCTCCATGCCCTCCAGCAGGTGCTGGGCGCGCGGCTTCAGGCCCGAGGGCTCCAGCTCCTCCTGCACCTCCAGGTCGGGGTTCTTGGTGGAGCGGCAGGTCAGCGAGGGCCCGGCGTCCCCCTCGGGGCCCTCCTCCAGCAGCGTCATCACCGTCTCGGGGATGTCGCTGGTGTCGGGCGCCGCGATCGGGGCGCTGTCCCCCTGCACGGCGACGGCGGCCGCGGTGGTCGCCCGCCGGGCCTGGTCCCGGTCCAGGCGGACGTCCACCTCACCCGTCCACACCGAGCACTCCGGACCCCAGGGCGTCGAGACGGGGAACAGGTCGGTGTTGCGCGCCACCCAGCGCGCGCTCACGACGGCGGCGACGGCCAGCACCAACAGGACGGCCACGGCCATGAGTACGCCGGTCCACCGGCGCTCGGGCCGCGAGCTGCTGTGTGTCATGCCCTGCTCCTCCGTGTTCGTGCCGGGCGGCGCTGTCGCCGCCGGCGCGCTTCCCAGAGAGTCAACTCCCGGGGGGACCCCCGGGTTTCCGGCACCGCGGACATTTTTCCCCCGTCGGGGCGGCTCTACCGTCCCCCGGGTCCGTCGCCGCAGGTCACCGGATCGACCACAGGACGAAGAGGCCGCCCAGGACCAGGGTCAGCGCCCAGATCCGGTCCATGGTCACACCGCGCCAGCGCAGCGCGTGCACTCCCAGGAAGTCGTGCGCGAGCAGCGCCGCGACCCCCGCCGCGGCCAGCATCGCCAGCGTGTGCACGCCGGTCGCGGCCAGGCCGACCAGCGTCGCGTCCCAGAGGGTCCAGGCCCCCTCGGCCGCCGCCCCGCCCGCCGCCTCCGCGCCGCCGCTTCCGGCCGTCTCCGCGGCCGAGCCCTCCGCGCCGTCGCCCGCCGCCGCGCCCTCCGCCGTCGCGACCTCCTCCGCGGAGGCGCCGTGTCCGCCGTGCCCGCCCCCGCCGGAGTGCGTGTGCGCGAGCCGGCCCGCCAGCACCGGCATCAGCATCAGCCCCGCGCCGTGCGCCGACGACATCAGGAACGACCACGCCGACAGCTGCCACAGCGGCAGCCGCACCTCCCGCCAGTGGAAGTGCCGACGCGTCAGCAGCATCACCAGTCCCACCAGAACGATCAGCGTGCCGCCCGCCACCGGAAAGAGCACCGACGCGGTGACCGAGCCGGTGGCGGTGATGGCCACGGCCGCCACCGCCACGCTCGCGGCGTGCCCGGCGGCGATGGCGGGCAGCGACCGCAGCACTTCCGCGCGACCGCCCTCCTGGAGGCCGCGGGTCACGGCCAGCAGCCAGCCCATGCCCGGGTGCAGGCCGTGGAAGGCGCCCAACGCGACGAGGGTCCAGATCTGCGCGGGGGTCACCGCGTCAGAGTCACACGGCGGTGACGGAGCCGCAACGGTCCGCGTCCGTCTGACCGACACCGGTCACGGGGGATTGCGCGCGGCCCCCGCGGGGGAGCGGGGGCCGCGCACCGGGTCCGTCACCCGGTCAGGGGCACAGGGCCTCCAGGCTGCTGGGCTCCTCGCCCACCTGGCGGCCCGGCTCGTCGGGCTCCTCCTCGTCGAGGCCGGTGTACTCCTGCCACTCGGTCAGCCCGTCGTCCTCCGTGGGCTCGGCCGGCCCGGAGGGCTCGGCGGACTCCTCCTCGGAGGGGGCGCCGGAGGCCTCCGCGGCCACGTCGTCGCCCTCGGGGCTCCCCTCGGCGATGGCCTCGGCGACCAGGGCCTTGACCTGCTCCCAGTCCGGGTTGGCCGTGTTGACCTGGGGCGGCGACAGCTGGAACGTGCTCATGCTCCCGGTGTCGGTGACCCTGTCGGCCAGCTCCACGAACGCGGGCACCTTGGCCTGGGGGATGTCCGTGCTCAGGGTGCGCTCGGTGGCGCCCGCGAGCCTGCGGTAGCTCGTCAGGACGGTCATCGGGTCGACCTGCTCGGCCACGTACTTGATCAGGCAGCCCTGGCGGCCCATCCGGCCGTAGTCGTCGCTGTTGGTCCGCGAGCGGCCGTACCAGAGCGCGTCGTGGCCGTCGAGGCGGCGCAGGCCCGGCTCCAGCACCCCGCCGTGCACGCCGTAGGGGATCGGCTCCTCGATGAGCACCTCCACGCCGCCGATGGCGTCGATCAGGTCGCGGAAGCCCATCATGTCGACCATCGCGTAGTAGCCGATCTCCAGGTCCAGGTTGTACCCGATGACCTTCTTGAGGGTGTCGGCGGAGGGGTCGGCCGCGTCCGGGTTGAGCGCCAGTTCCTCGGGCTCCTCGGCCACCGTCTGGTAGACGTCGTTGAGCAGCAGGTCGAAGCCGTAGGGCTCGGGGTAGCGCTCGGCCAGGGCGCTGTCCTCGGGGAAGTGCACGTTCTCCAGGTTGCGCGGCAGGCCCACCAGCACGGTGTCGCCGGTCCCGGTGTCCATGCTGGCCACCATCATGCTGTCGGTGCGCACCCCGTAGCGGTTGTCCGCCGAGTCCGAGCCGATCAGCAGCACGTTGACCCGCTCCTGGCCGTTCCACGGGTCGGCCTCGTCGTGCGGGGGCATGAGGGGGTCCTCCTCGGCGTGGAAGACGCTGTTCAGCGTCTGGTAGGCCGTGTAGCCGCCGTGCAGGGCCAGCGCCGAGGGCGCCGCGACGACCAGGCACAGCAGCAGGACCACGGCCGCGCCGAGCACCCGCGAGCCCCGGGGCGCCCCCGCGGGCCGGATGATCACCCACGAGTGCACGATCACCGTCAGCCACAGCACCGCCACGACGAACACCACGCCCATGGCGCTCAGCAGCCACCGGCCCTGGAGCGCCATGGTGGCCAGCAGCGTCATGGTGTTCGCCTCGTCGGCGCCCAGCCGCCAACCCCACACGACCAGACCCAGGATCCCGGCCAGGTACGCCCCCAGGATCACCGCGCCCGCGACCCTGCGGCGCATCCGCAGGTGGGCCAGCCCGGGAAGGGGAACCGACGCCGCGGTCCACAGCAGCGCCCGGCCCGTGCCCGGGCGCGCGGGCGCCTCGTCCCGCTGATCGTCCTCCGCTGTCACCGGTGGTTCCTCTCCAGCCGCGGGGCGGACCGCCCCGTTGTCTTCGCCGTTCCCGCCGCGGTCGCCGTGCGGCGCCACGCCGCGGGCACGGACTCGTGTCCGAAACCCCTGTTGTGTACACGCCTGAGAAGGGTCGTCCGGTTCCCCTGCGGGCGGGACCCGTGCGTTCCGGACGTACCGCGCGGGCCGTCCTCCTCCGGGCGTGGGGAGCCCGCGGGGTGCGTGTGCGGGCCCGACAGTTCAGTGTGGCGCTTTGCGCGAGTTTGTGTGCACCGCTACTCAGTCATGAGGGATGTTCTATACAAGTCTGTTATGTGTCTCGCACGCGGCGGATGGGGTATTGGCCGCCCCCTCCGGCGCGGCCAAAGGGGGAGATCAACCGATTTCTTTGGCGATCAGTAGTGCGCGCACGCCGCAGCTGCGATGATCTGGCCGCAGGAGGGGGCGTCGTCCGGGGGAAGGGCGGCGTCATGGGAACGAAAGGCAAGCCATCGTGCTCGATGCGGTTGACACCGCGCTCATGCGCGCGCTGCAAGGGGACGGCAGAGCGACGTTCCAGGCACTGGCCGACGGGGTCGGCCTGTCGAGGACCGCGGTACGCGCCAGAGTGCGCCAGCTCGTGCAGTCCGGGGCGATCAGGATCGTCGGGGTGCTGCACGCCGGAGTCGTGGGAATGGAGGTCCTCAGCCACGTGTCGTTCCGCGTCAGCGGCCCCGTGGGACCGATGCTGGACGCGCTGGGGGAGAGGGAGGCGGTGACCTTCGCCGCGCACTCGGCCGGGCGGTTCCCGGCCGTGGCGCAGGTGCGGGTGGCCGACGACGCCGCCCTGACCAAGGAGCTCTCCGAGCTGCGCGCGCTGCCGGGGGTGGACGGCGCGGAGGTCTTCCGCGCCAACTCCGTGTTCAAGGACGCCCACAGCAGCGTCCGGGAGCTGCGCGACATCGAACTGGACGCCCTGGACTGGCGGCTGGTCCGGCAGCTGCTCAGGGACGGCAGGTCCTCCTACGCGGACCTCGCCCGCCAGGTGGGCCTGTCACAGGCCGCGGCCCGCTCGCGGGTGGTGCGGCTGCTCGACTCCGGCGTGGTGCACGTGACCGCGCTGGTGGAGCCCGCGGCGGTGGGGGCCAACGAGCGGCTGGGCTTCGGCCTGCGCTGCCGGGGCGACGCCGAGCTGCTGGGGGCCGCGCTGGCGAACATGCCCAGGATCTCCTTCCTGGCCAGCGGCTTCGGGCGCTACGACGTCATCGGCACCCTCACCGCGCCCGACCGCTGCCAGCTGGTGGAGGCCCTGGAGGGGGTTCGCGCCACCCCGGGGATCGGTTACGTGGAGTCCTGGGACCACCTGTCGGTGCGCAAGGAACGCAAGGGGGGCGAGCGTCCCCTGGAGTGGGTCGCGCCCTGAGGCACACCGGTCCGCGGCGCGGCGGGGAGAGGGGCGCGCCGCGGACGGCCGTCCGCGGCGGCGGGCACGCTCGGTAGGCGCGGCCGGTCTCTCCGTCCGTATCTGTAACCAGCGGTAGCATTTTTACGTGTTTCCCGCGTGCATGGCTTGCGTCACGCTTAAGTTACCCGTGAGTATAGGAAGGGGTCGGTCCGTACCGGCCGCACCGGGCGCGGGTGTAGTGGGAGGCTGACGTGGCACTGGCGGATACGTTGACGGCTGTGGGCACCGTGGCGCTCGCGCGGTGCGGCGGCAGGCCGTTCGGGACGCACCTGTTCTCCGTCTGGCCGGGGGCCGCCTTCGCGGCGACCGCCTTCCCGGTCCGCTGCACGCCGGGGGACAACCTCGCCATCCACGTCGCGGTGGCCCAGGCTCCCCCCGGTTCCGCCCTCGTGGTGGACGTCGCGGGGGAGGCCGAGTACGGCTACGTCGACGAGATCCTCGCCGTGGCAGCCAGTACCCGCGGGGTCACGGGCATCGTCCTGGACGGCTGCGTCCGCGACATCGCGGCCATCGCCCGGTGCGCGCTGCCGGTGTTCGGGGCCGGTGTCGCGGTCCGCGAGGCCGCGCACGAGGCGGGCGGCTCGGTGGGCCGCCAGATCAGCATGACGCCGGGCGGCCCCGCGCCCCTGCCGGTGCGCCGGGGCGACTGGATCGTCGCCGACGACGACGGCGTGGTGTGCCTGCCCCGGGGGCAGGTCGGTTCCATCATCGCCGCGACCGTGGACAGCGTCTCGCGCGAACGCGAGATCATCGACGCCGTCTACGCGGGGGAGAGCACCCTGGACCTGCTCGGCCTGGACCCCTCGCGGGTCGCGGGCTGGGAGGACCGCTCCGAGCACCGCTCACGGCGCCCGGGGCGCCCGCGGACCCTGGGCGCCCTCCGCGACACCGCCGCGCGCGGCGCCGAGGGGCACCCCCCGGCCCGTTCGCGGATCTCGCCGCGCTCCGCCGTGGGCGACCCCTGGGAGTGAGCCCGTCCAGGCCCCTCCACGGCGGCCGGGACCCGGTGCCCGCACCGGCCCGGAAGCGCGTGGGAACGCTCCCGGGGCTCCGGCGCGCCGCTCGGTCGGACGGAGTCCGACGCGGGCCGCTCAGTCCTCGGTGAGCGAGAGCAGCTCGTCGATGTAGCAGGTGGCCTCCCGCGCGGCCCCGGCCGCGTCGGCGTCGCGGATCGCCTCGGTCAGCTTGGAGTGGTCCACGCCGTCGGTGGCCGACGAGGGCCGGGCCGTGGCCTCGTCGCCCTGCTCGTAGGCCGTGTGCGCGATGCTCGCGTACACCACCTGCGCGATGTCGTCGTACAGGTCGATGAGCAGGGTGTTGTGGGTGGCGTTGACCACCGCGCGGTGGAACGTGAAGTCCGCCTCCACGAACGCGCCCATGTCGCGCTCGCGCCAGGCGGCCTCCCGCAGCGCCATGGCGCGGTCGATGTCGGCCATGTCCTCGTCGCTGTGGCGCAGCGCGGCCAGCCGGGCCGCCTCCACCTCCAGCGCGCGGCGCACCTCCAGGTTCTCCCGCAGGCGGGAGCGCTCCAGGCGGCGCCGCAGGGCGCCGCCGAGCTCGCTGGAGGCCCGCACGAAGGTGCCCGCACCCTGACGGATCTCCAGCAGCCCGGCGTGGGCCAGGGCGCGGACCGCCTCGCGGACGGTGTTGCGGCCCACCTCAAGCTGCTCGGAGAGCTCCGACTCGGTGGGGATGCGGTCGCCCACACCCCACTCGCCTGAGTCGATCTGGGCTCGTAACTGACTGATGACCTGGTCGACGAGACCGGTCCGGCGTGTCGAGGCGAGGGGCACGCGTATACCTCCTAGGGGCGGGTCGCCGGATGACTGGGCCAGCGCACAGGTACGGAACGGTTAAGGCCGGAGCTTAGACCAGTTACGGTCGGGAATTGGCCTTGAACGGTAATGCGTTATCCTCATGAAGTACATCGGGTCATCCTATGAATCTCTGCGAGTCGCCTCCATGAGCGCCGGACCAGCCCCCCGCACCTCCGTGACGAGCGGCCCCGCCGCAGGCCGGACCGCCCCGAGCCGTCCCCCGCGCGCGGTACTGCTGCTGCTCGCCGCCGGGATCGCCCTGGCGGCGCTGAACCTGCGCACCGCCATCACCAGCGTCGGCCCCGTGCTCGACGAGGTCACCGCCGGGCTGGGCATGACCGCGGTCGGCGCGGGGGTCCTCACCACCCTGCCCGTGCTGTGCTTCGCGCTCTTCGGCGGCCTGACCCCCGCCCTGGCCCGCCGTCTGGGCGAGCACCACCTGCTGGTCTACGCGCTCACCGCCCTCACCGTCGGCCTGGCCGCCCGGGCGGCGGCCCCCGAGCCGTGGATGTTCCTGGCCCTGAGCGTGGTGGCCCTGTCCGGAGGCGCGGTCGGCAACGTCATCCTGCCCGCCCTGGTCAAGGAGCACTTCCCCGACCGCGTGGGCCTCATGACCACCGTGTACACCACCGGCCTGGCGCTGGGCACCACCATCGCCGCCGCGGCCACCGTGCCCCTGGAGCAGTCCACCGGCGAGTGGCGCGCGGCCCTGGGCGCCTACGCCCTCTTCGGCGTCGTGGCCGCCGTCCCCTGGCTGCTGGTGCTGCGCCACGAGCCCGCGCGCGGCGACGCCTCCCAGGCCCTGGGCTTCGGCCAGGTGCTGCGCACCGGCCTGGGCTGGCAGTCCGTCCTCTACTTCGGCACCCAGTCCTCGGTCGCCTACATCATGTTCGGCTGGTACGCGCAGATGCTGCGCGACCAGGGCATGGACGCCCAGAGCGCGGGCCTGGCGCTGTCCTACCTCACCGTCCTGGGCATCCCCATGTCCCTGGTGCTGCCCACGCTGCTCACCCGGACGAGCGACCAGCGCCCCTTCGTGGTGGCCTTCTCCGCCGCCTACCTCGCGGGCCTGGTCGGGCTCTGGTTCGCCCCGCTGTCGGGGGTGTGGGCCTGGACCACGCTCGTGGGGATCGGCATGGGCAGCTTCGTCTTCGCCCTGACCGCCTTCGCGCTGCGCACCCGCACCGGGGCGGGGACGGCGGCGCTCTCGGCCGTCAGCCAGAGCCTGGGCTACCTCATGGGCGGGGCGGGCCCCTTCCTGTTCGGACTGCTGCGCGAGGTCAGCGGCGGCTGGCACGCGCCCCTGCTCCTGCTGGCGGTGCTGGTCGTGGTCAACCTGGCCATGGGCCTGCTGCTGGGCCGCCCCCGCTACCTGGAGGACGCCATCGCCGCCCGCGGCCTCACGAGGGCAGCCAGTCCAGACGGCCGATGAGGTAGACCGAGCCGACGAAGGCCACGACGTCGATGACCGTGTGCGCCACCACCAGGGGCATCACGCGTCCGTAGCGCAGGTAGAACCAGCCGAAGACCAGTCCCATCACCAGATTGCCGAAGAACATCCCCACGCCCTGGTAGAGGTGGTAGAAGGCGCGCAGCACCGAACTGGCCAGCACCGCCTTCCACGGCGTCCACCCCAGCTGCCCCAGCCGGTGCAGCAGGTAGCCGACCACGATCACCTCCTCCAGGATCCCGTTCTTGGCCGCCTGGAGCACCAGGACGGGCACGTCCCACCAGTTCCCGGCCAGGGTGCTGGGCTGGATCGTGACCGTCAGCCCCAGCTGCCAGGAGACCACGTACAGCGCCAGGCCGCTCAGGCCGATCAGCGCGGCCAGCAGGGCGCCGGTGCCCAGGTCGAAGCCGGGACGGCGCACGTCGAAGCCGATCGTGGCCGAGGAGTCGCCCGAACGGCGCAGGAGGTAGGCCACCAGCAGCACCGGGACCAGGGCGTTGGCCAACGCGAACAGCTGCCAGGACAGGTCCAGCCAGGGGCGCTCCTGATCGGCGCGCGGGCGCACCAGGCTGGCGGTCTGCTCGGCCAGGGACTGGGGCTCGGTGAGCACGCCGAGGAAGGAGATGGTCGCCGAGACCGCCGCGGCGCCCAGGGACAGGGCGAGCACGCACAGGATCTCCCAGCGCAGCAGGCCGCGCTCGACGGGGGCGGAGGGGGCGGGCGGCGTCCCGGAGGGCAGTTCGGCGTCCGGGGTGCGGGTCTTGTCGGTCACGGGTTGCAATGTACGCGCTGTCGGCGGGGGCCGGTGACCTGGGGGAGCGGGGCGGGACGGACGCGCGCCGGGGCGCGTCCGCCCCGCCCCGTCCGACCGCCCCGCCGGGAGCGGTCAGTTGTCGTTGTCCGTGTCGTTGTCGTTGTTCTCCATGTCGCCCTCGCCGCCGTTGTCCTCGTCCCCGCCGTCGTCGTCCTCGCCGCCGTCCTGGTTGTTCTCCTGGCCGCCGTCGTCCTCGTCGCCCTGGTCGTCGCCCGGGGTGTCCACGGTCGGGGCGTCGGCCCCCTCGGGGTCCTCGCAGGCCGCGACGCCGAACACGGCCACGGCGGCGATCGCCGAGCCCGCCAGCGCCCGGCGCAGGGCGGTCAGGGTCCGGCTGCTGATGTCCTCGAAGCTCATCGCTGACTCCCTCGGGTCGCGGCTCGTGCCGGGGGGCCGCCCGGGCCTGGGCGGCGGGCACGAGCCGGGTGTTATCCGTCCGTGACCCAGCCTAGGGCGTGTTCCGTCTCCGTGGCCAGGAAAGCGCGGAGAGTGACGGATTTCGGTGTGGCGCGACGCCGCTCGGATCCGGGGAGGGGCCGGAACACGCGGGGGGAGGGAGGAGAGGACCCGCCCCGCCGCCCGGGGAGTGCCCGGCGGCGGAGCGGGTCAGCGGGGCGCGGGCTCAGTCGTCGCCGTCGTCGCCACCGTCATCGTCGCCGCCGTCGTCCCCGTCATCACCGCCGTCGTCGCCGCCGTCATCTCCGCCGTCGTCCTCGTCGCCCTGCTCGACGTTCACGTTCGGCATGAGGTCGTCACAGGCCGCGGTGCCCAGGACCACGACGGTGGCCAGGGCGCTCACGGCGAGCACCCGGCGCAGTGTGGCCAGGGCGGCGAGGAGCGGTTCGAACATCTTCAAGCCAGGCCTCCGGTTCTCCGGGCGGGCCGCGGGGGTGCGGCCCGGTGCAGCCGTCAGCCTAGGTCCCGGCCGCGCGGGGGGCCAGTGCACCCCGTTTCCTCCGGGGACCGAACCCGTGCCCGGGGCGACCGAAAACGGGCGCGGCGGACCCTTCACGTCCCGCACGGGACAAGCCGCCGGCCATGCGCGTATGACACGGAGCGCGCATGGCCGACGGCTAGGGGGCGGAGGCCGCCCGCCCCGCCCCAGCCACGAAAGCGGGGAGGGACGGCCTCCTGGGAACGAAGACCAGTGTCAGTGAGCCGCTGAGAACTGGTCTTCCTCGGTGGAGCCGGTGAGAGCCGTGGTGCTGGCCTCAGGGGAGATGGTCGTGCTGATGGAGTCGAAGTAGCCGGTGCCGACCTCGCGCTGGTGGCGGGTGGCGGTGTAGCCCTGCGACTCGGCCGCGAACTCGGCCTCCTGGAGCTCGACGTACGAGGTCATCCCGTTCTGGGCGTAGCCCTTGGCCAGGTTGAACATCGAGTAGTTGAGCGAGTGGAAGCCCGCCAGGGTGATGAACTGGAACTTGTAGCCCATGTGGCCCAGCTCGCGCTGGAACTTGGCGATGGTCGCGTCGTCCAGGTGGCGCTTCCAGTTGAAGGACGGCGAGCAGTTGTAGGCCAGCATCTGGTCCGGGTACTCGGCCTTGATCCGCTCGGCGAAGTCGCGGGCGACCTCCAGGTCCGGGGTCGCGGTCTCCATCCACAGCAGGTCGGAGTGCGGGGCGTAGGCCAGGCCGCGGGCCACGCAGGCCTCGACGCCGTTGCGGAAGCGGTAGAAGCCCTCCGCGGTGCGCTCGCCCGTGATGAAGGGCTGGTCGCGCTCGTCGACGTCGCTGGTGATCAGGGTCGCGGCCTGGGCGTCGGTCCGCGCGATGACCAGGGACGGGACACCGGCGACGTCCGCGGCCAGGCGGGCGGCGTTGAGCGTCTTGACGTGCTGCCCGGTGGGGATGAGGACCTTGCCGCCCAGGTGGCCGCACTTCTTCTCGGAGGCCAGCTGGTCCTCCCAGTGCACGCCCGCCGCGCCGGAGGCGATCATGCCCCGCATCAGCTCGTAGGCGTTGAGGACGCCGCCGAAACCGGCCTCGGCGTCGGCCACGATCGGGGCGAGCCACTCGGGCGCGCTGTCGTCGCCCTCGGCCCAGGTGATCTGGTCGGCGCGCATCAGCGCGTTGTTGATGCGGCGGACCACGGACGGGACCGAGTTGGCCGGGTACAGGCTCTGGTCCGGGTAGGTGTTGCCCGACAGGTTGGCGTCGGCCGCGACCTGCCAGCCGGAGAGGTAGATGGCCTTCAGCCCGGCGCGGACCTGCTGGACCGCCTGGTTGCCGGTGAGGGCGCCGAGGCTGTTGACGTAGTCCTCGGTGTGGAGCAGGTCCCACAGGCGCTCCGCGCCGCGGCGGGCCAGGGTGTGCTCCTCGGTGACCGAACCGCGGAGCTTGACCACGTCGTCGGCGGAGTAGGTGCGATCGATACCGGCCCACCGGGGGTTGGTCTCCCAGTCGCGCTGGAGTTCGGCGCTGGCTTCCTGTCGTCGAGCGCTGGTGCCCATGTTCGATCCCGCCTTACGTGTAGTCCCCAAGTGTTCACACCGGTCGAGAAGTCCAGGTCAGAGCCAGGGGGCTGAGCCCTGAGCGGTAAGTTCCCCGCCGGTAACTAGATTCTTGGGGAAGTTCCGAGGGTTTTCCACTGGAAATCTTGCGAAGATCGTCGTTTCTTTCCGTACTATGAAGCCATGGCGTACTTTGGTGCTGAAGAAATACCGTCTTTGACAGGTGACCTGGATCTCGTCACCTTTGGTCAGCGGCTCCGCCATCTGCGGCGGGCGCGCGGCCTCACCCTCTCCGACCTGGGCGAACGCGTGGGCCGGGCCCCCTCCCAGCTCTCCCTGCTGGAGAACGGCAAGCGCGAGCCCAAGCTCTCCCTCCTCACCGCCCTGGCCTCCGCCCTGGGCGTCTCGGTGGAGGAACTGCTGTCCAAGCAGCCCCCGAGCCGCCGCGCGCAGCTGGAGATCGCGGTCGAGGAGGCCCAGCGCGACACGGTCTACCAGGACCTGAACCTGCCGCACCTGAGGATCGGCAAGCGGGTCCCCAACGACGTGCTCGAACACATCGTGGGCCTGTACGGGGAGCTCCGGCGGCGCAGCGCCAAGCCGACGGCCAACCCCGAGGAGGCGCGCCGGGCCAACGCCGACCTGCGCCGCCAGATGCGCGAGCGCGGCAACTACTTCGAGAGCATCGAGAAGGCGGCGGCCCAGACCCTCGACGCCGTCAACTACACCGCGGGGGCCCTGTCCCAGGGGCAGATCCTCGCCATCGCCACCCACCACGGGTTCTCCCTCAAGTACGTGCAGGACCTGCCCCGCTCGGTGCGCTCCCTCACCGACCACGTCAACCGGCGCATCTACCTCAAGCGCGAGACCACGCTGGGCATGCACAGCCCGCGCACGATCCTGCTCCAGACCCTGGGCCACGTCGTGCTGGGCCACGGCAGGCCGCGCGACTTCGGCGACTTCCTGCGCCAGCGGGTGGAGGCCAACTACTTCGCCGCCGCCGTCCTCATCCCCGAGTCCACCGCGGTGCGCTACCTCCAGGAGGCCAAGCAGGCCCGCGACCTGTCGGTGGAGGACCTGCGCGACGTGTACTCGGTCTCCTACGAGATGGCCGCGCACCGGTTCACCAACCTGGCCCACCGCCACCTGGACCTGGTCTGCCACTTCATCCGCAACGACGAGACCGGCATCATCTACAAGGCCTACGAGAACGACGGGCTCGTCTTCCCCACCGACGACAGCGGGGCCATCGAGGGCCAGCGCATGTGCCGCCAGTGGTCGGGGCGCCAGGTCTTCGCCTCACCGGACCGCTACTCGATCTACTACCAGTACACGGACAAGCCCAACGGCACCCACTGGTGCGTGGCGCACGTGGACCCCAGCCGCGAGCGCAACTTCGCCATCACCCTGGGCGTGCCCTACAAGGAGTCGCGCTGGTTCCGCGGGCGCGAGACCACCAACCGCACCAAGTCCAACTGCCCCAGCGGCGAGTGCTGCGTGCACCCGCCCGCGGACCTGGCCGCGCGCTGGGAGGGCAACGTGTGGCCGTCGGCCCGCGCGCACTCCCACGTGCTCTCGGCGCTGCCCTCGGGGACCTTCCCGGGCGTGGACGAGCACGACGTCTACACCTTCCTGGAGAAGCACAGCCTCGACTGAGCGGCGGGTCCGGAAGGGGCGCGTGAGGGGGCCGGGGGCAGTGCGCGCCGCCCCCGGCCCCCTCACGCGCGGGACCCGGCGCCGCCCGCGGAGAGGGGCGGCACGCACGGCGCGCGCGGTGCGGCGCGGCGGACCGCCGGGGCGTCAGCGCACCGGCAGGCCCGTGACGGCGCGGCCGATGATGAGCTTCTGGATCTCGCTGGCGCCCTCGAAGATGGTGAAGATCGTCGCGTCGCGGTGCCAGCGCTCCACGGGGTACTCCCTCGTGTAGCCGTTGCCGCCGAGGATGCGCACCGCGTTCTGGGTGACGAACGTGGCGGTCTCGCTGGCGTAGAGCTTGCTCATCGAGCCCTGCGCGCTGTCGAAGTCCTTGTCGTTGCGCGCCATCCACGCCGCGCGCCACACCAGCAGCCGGGCCGCGTCGATGCGGGTGGCCATCTCCGCCAGGGTGAAGGCCACGCCCTGGTTCTCGCCGATCGGGCGGCCGAACTGCTCGCGCTGGGTGGAGTAGTCGCGGGCGTACTCGTAGGCGGCGCGGGCGCAGCCCACCGCCATCGCGCCGACCGTGGGGCGGGAGGCCTCGAAGGTCTTCATGGCGGCCTGGCCCTTGGACTTCCTGCCCTCGCGGGCGCGGGCCAGGCGCTCGTCGAGCTTGTCCTTTCCGCCCAGCAGGCACGAGCCGGGGACGCGCACGTCGTCCAGGACCACCTCGGCGGTGTGCGAGGCGCGGATGCCGTGCTTGGCGAACTTCTGCCCCTGGCTGAGCCCGGGCGTGTTCGGCGGCACGATGAACGTGGCCTGACCGCGTGAGCCGAACCCGGGCTCCACCGAGGCCACCACGACGTGGATGTCGGCGATGCCGCCGTTGGTGGCCCAGGTCTTGGTGCCGTTGAGCACCCACTCGTCCTTGGCCTGGTCGTAGACGGCGCGGGTCCGGATGGCCGAGACGTCGCTGCCCGCGTCGGGCTCGGAGGAGCAGAACGCGGCGAGCCGGATGTCGTCGGGGGTGCCGAACATCTGCGGCGTCCACTCGAAGAGCTGCTCCTGGGTGCCGTTGGCGGCCACGGACACCGCGGCCAGGCCGGTGCCGGTGATGGCCAGGGCGATGCCCGGGTCGCCCCAGTACAGCTCCTCGAAGGCCACGGGGATGCCGACGCCGCTGGGCTCCAGCCACTGGTTGGCGAAGAAGTCGAGGGAGTACAGGCCGATCTTGGCGGCCTCCTGGATGATCGGCCAGGGGGTCTCCTCCCGCTCGTCCCACTCGGCGGCGGCGGGGCGGATGACGTCGGCGGCGAACCCGTGGGTCCAGTCCCGGACCTCGCGGACGTCCTCGCTCAGTTCCAGGCTGAAGCCGGGCGCGGTGGCCTCACTCATGCGCTTACATCCTTTGTCGGGCCCTCCGGGGAGGGAGGGGGCCAGTATGTGTTACCAACGGTAACACCTGGTTTAGCGTGCCACAACGCCGTGTCCGCGCGAAGGGCGCACCGGGAGCCGCCCCCGGAGCGTGACGGGGCGGTTTCGGCGGCCGAAACCCCTGCGCGGGCGGGGTCCGCGGCCTAGACTGAGGGCATGGGCCTACCCTTCCCCCGGGTTCGAGTTCCTTCTACGCCCCTTCGGACGGCCTCCGTCCGCCTCCTCCTCGCGGTCCCCCTGCTCCTGTGCCTGGGCGCCTCCTGCGCGTCCCCGGAGGAGTCCGCCGACGCCCCGCTCCGCCGGTTCGCCGACCTCGACGGACAGGAGCGCGCCCGCCTCGCGGACACGCTCGCCTCGCGCTCGCTGGACCTGGCCGCCGAGGACCCCCGCCTGTCCAGCGCGCTCGCCCTGGAGGCCGCCGGGTTCGCCCGCACCGACGCCTCCGCGGCGGCGCTGGAGAGGCTCCCCCGGNNCAGCGGTGGCGAACCCCTGAGCGCCCTGGCCTTCGCCTACCAGGGCCGGTTCCTCGCCGGAGGCACCGAGGACGGGCGGGTCCTGGTCTGGGACGTCTACACCGGCGACACCGTGTTCGACCAGCGCGCCCCGGACAGCGTCGAGGAGGTCGCCCTGGACACCGAGGGGGTCCTGGTCGCGGCCCGGCACGGCGGGGGAGGCGCCGTCGTGTGGGACGTCGACTCCGGAACCGAGCGGGTGCACGTCGACACCGGCGACGCCTCGGGCACGGTTTTCGTCAGCAGCTGGCAGGGCTCGTTCCTGGAGGCCCAGTACCTGGCGCTGGGAACGGCCGAGGGCGACGCGCGGCTGTGGCACACCGGGACGTGGGAGGCCGGCCCCCGGGTCGCCGGGGAGGAGCGGATCGTCTCCCTGGGCATGACCGGGCACACCAGGACCCTGGTCACCCTGACCGACGGGGGCCTTCTCGGCCTGTGGGACGTCACCACCCGCATGCCCGTCGGCGAGACGGACCTGAGCGCGACCGGCTTCCCCGGCGCGGGCTTTCGGCTCGCGCCCGCGCCGGTGGGCCACGACACGATCCCGGTGACCGGGGACGAGGGCGTCTTCATGGTGTCCGCCGAGGCGGTCCAGCGCGGCGACGGTCCGGTGGACATGCCCCAGTACTGCACGGGGGTCTTCTGCGACGAGCCCTCCACCCGGCCCAGCCGGCACCAGCACACGGACGACCACGCCGGCCCGGCCGCGCAGGGCAACGCCCTGGCACTGGTCACCGCGGAACCGGCGGTCGGGTCCGACGAGCTGGTCCTGTGGCAGTCACCGCCGGGCACGGTCCTGGACTACCGCCGGACGGACTCGGTCACCGTGCCGGGCAGGGTCGCGCTGATCGCCGCCCCCAGGACCTCGTCCGGACTCCACGTCGTGGCCGCGGCCCCCGCCGACGGCGGCCCCGCGCTGTGGGACCTGAGCCGCGACCCCCACGCCCCCTACCTCGACGAGGGCGCGCTCACCATCGCCCTGAAGACGCGCTGCACGGGCGCGCCCGTCCTGCTGGGGCCGCGGGAGTGGGAGCGCGAGCTGCCGGACCTGGCCTACGAGCCCGTGTGCGTCAGGATCCAGGACGAGGCCGAGACGGGCACCGAACCGCACGGGCCGACCGCGGAGCCCGCGCCGCCGACCGCCGGCCAGACCCCGTCGGCCACGGAGCCCGCGCCGCCGACCGCCGACTGAACCCGCCCTCCACCAGGACCCACCGATCCGGCGGCCGGGAGCCGCCCCCAGACCGGGAGCGCACATGGCAACGACCAACGGGCAGGGCGCATCCGCGGGCCGCGGACGGCGCGGACCACGCGACTGGAAGCAGCACGCGCAGGTCGTGGGCTGCCTGGCGGGCGTCCTGGGCGCCCTCCTGGCGGCCGTTCCCCTCGTGTGGGGCGGGGGCGCCTGGTTCGGCCGCGGAGCCTTCGAGGTCGTGGAGCTGTCGGCCGACGGCTCGCAGGTCGTCGGCGGGCAGGTCACCGACCCGGCCCAGGGCACGACCGCCCAGGACGTGGAGGTCGACGCCACCGTGCTCACCGTGGTCCTCAAGAACAACTCCGAGGACCTGAGGGTGTTCGAGCGGATCACGGTCGAGACCGAGGACTTCGTCCCGGTCACCGAGTGCGTCGACGGCGTCGGCGGACCCATCGAGGTGACGGCCTCCTACGAGGTCGACCTGCCCGCGGTGGGCGAGGAGTCCTCCACCGACATCGCCTACGCCCTGGAGCCCAAGAAGGCGGAGGCGCTCGAACTCCCCGTGGGCGGCAACGACCTGGGCACGGGCGTCGCCCTGGTCCGCGTCGCCCTGCACGAGAGCGGGGGCGGCGCCGAGGAGGTGGGGAGCATCGCCGTGCTGACCAGCCCGGGCACCTGGAACCTGTACCCCCGGCCCCTGCACCGGCTCAACATGGGGGAGGTGCCCTCGCCCCGGTGCGTGCACGAGACCCACGACGCCCTCCTCGCCCTCACGGGGGAGGCTCCCAGCGTCGCCGACAACGTCCGCACGCTCACCGAGAACGTCGGGGAGACCTCCCGCCAGATGGGCGGCTGAACCGTCCGGACGCCGAGCCCCGGGTGCCTCCGTCGCCTCCCGCGGGCCCGTCACCGTGCCCGAGCCCTGCGGGGCGGAGTTCCCGGAGCCGACCGCCCCTCCTCAGCGCCGGTCCAGACTCCCCGCCGGGGCCAGCAAGCGGCGGGCGGAGTCGGCGGCCGACTCCTCGGTGGCCTCCGTAAGGGCCGCCCCGCCGAACAGGTGCCGCCTGACCAGTGCGAGCGGCAGGTCGACCACGGCCAGGCGCACCCGCTCCAGCGCCGCGGCCTCCTCCTCGCCCGGCTCGCGCAGCTCACGCGCGATCCCGGTGAGCCGGACCCCTATCCCGGCGTTGGCCGCCTCCATCCGGGCGCGGGCCGCCTCGGGCCAGCGCGGGGCGTCGAAGTCGGCGGGCCGGTGCAGCAGCACCTGTGCGCCCTGCGGGCGCGCGCGGCTCCAGGCCACCACGTGGCGGGCGGCGCCCACGGCCGCCTCCAGCGCGGGAGCGGCGGCCAGCGCCCGTCGGCACCCCGCCTGGAAGTCCTCCAGCGCGTGCAGCCACACCGCGGCCAGCAGCGCGGGCCGTCCGGGGAAGCGGTGGTAGAGCGAACCGCTGGGCGCCCCGGCCCCGCGGGCCACGGCGGCCATGGTCACCGCCGACGGCCCGCCCTCGGCCGCCAGCGCGGTGGCGGTGGCGATCAGTGCGTCGGCGTCGAAGCGCGCGGGTCTTCCCATGTGCTGGAGACTATGCTCCACTTCTTTTTAGAGACATCTCTCCAAAAGGAGCTGGCATGCAGGTGTACACACCCTCCACGAACGGCGGCTGCCGGTCGGCCCAGAACGCGTCGGCGCGCTGCTGGACGGGCTCTCCGGCGACGGCGACCGGCTCTGGCCCGCCGGGGACTGGCCCGCCGTGCGCCTGGACGGCCCCCTGGCCGTGGGCGCCTCCGGCGGCCACGGGCCCGTCCGCTACACGGTGGAGGAGTACGTCCCCGGCCGCCTGGTGCGCTTCCGCTTCCAGGCCCCGCGCGGTTTCGACGGCTTCCACGAGTTCACCGTCCGCCCCCGCCCCGGCGGCGGGAGCGTCCTGGTCCACCTGCTCGCCATGCGGGCCCGGGGCCCGGCGCCGCTGTCCTGGCCGCTGGTCTTCCGCCCCCTCCACGACGCCCTCCTGGAGGACGCCCTGGACCGGGCCGAACGCGAGCTGACCGGGACGGTGCGCGCGCCCGCGCGGTGGAGCGTCTACACGCGCCTGCTCCGACGTCTGGCCGGGGCGCCGCGCGGACGCCGTGCCCACGACCGGGCGCCACGGAGTCCGGCCGCCTGAACCCGCGTCGTCCGGAGCCCGCGGCGCCCGCCGACCGGGGCGGGCCGTCCGGATCCCTCCGGCCGGTGACCCCTACCTCTCCTTCAGGTCGCGGCCCGGGCGCCCCTGCGCCGGGCGGACCGGTGGGAGGCGGGAGCGTCCGGACCGCCCCGGCCGGTCCGGACGTCCGACCTCTACCCTGGCTTCCATGAACGCCACCACGGGCAACGGCGCCCCCACCCTCACCATCCCCACCGGATACAACGGCCCCGACGGGTCGGGCAACGGCGGCTACACCGCGGGACTGCTCGCCGCGCGGCTGACCGCCGTCGGCGGACCGGCCGTCCAAGTCACCCTGCGCACCCCGCCGCCCCTGGACCGCCCGCTGACGGTGGAGAGCGGCCCCGAGGGCGCCCTGCGCCTGACCGACCCCGGCGCCGGGGAGGGCGCCCGCCTGGTGGCCGAGGCGGTGACCGCCGACCTCCCGGGCGCCTCCGTCATCCCCGGCGGCCCCGTCACCGTGCCCGAGGCCCGAGAGGCCGAGGAGCGCTACGCGGGCCTGACCGGGCACCCCTTCCCGCGCTGCTACAGCTGCGGCCCCGAGCGCGCCGAGGGCGAGGGGCTGCGCCTGTTCGCCGGTTCCGTGCGCCCGGGTACCGGCCCCGACGGGGTCGGTAACACCGTCGCCTGCACCTGGACCCCGCACCCCTCCCTGGACGAGGGCTCCGGCGCGGTCGGCCTCGCCCAGGTGTGGGCCGCCCTGGACTGCCCCGGCGGCTGGTCCAGCGCCATCTCCGGCCGCCCCGCCCTCCTGGGCCGCATCACCGTCCGCGTGGACGAGGCGCCCCGGACCGGCGACGCCCACGTGGTGATGGGACACCTGGAGGCGGTCGACGGCCGCAAGATCACCACCGGCAGCGCCCTCCACGACGGCACGGGCCGCCTCCTGGCCGTGGCCAGGGCCACCTGGATCGCGCTCCGGACCTGATCCGGGGCTCCGCGAGCCGCTACGGTGAACCCTTGTGGCACTCGAACGCGCGCGGCGGACCGCGCTGACCGACAGCAGTGACGCCTCCGGCGCGCCCGTGCCGGAGGCCCCCGCCCCGCGCGGGGGGCGGGGCGCGCGCGGACGCGACCCCGAGCGGCGCCGCGCCATCCTGGACGCGGCCGACCGGGTGATCCAGCGCGACGGCCCGGACGCGTCGATGGTGGTCATCGCGGCCGAGGCCGGGATCAGCAAGCCGATCCTGTACCGGCACTTCGGGGACAAGGGAGGCCTGTACCGGGCGCTCGCCCGGCGCCACGTGGACCCGCTCATCGAGCGCATCCGCGACGAGCTGCACCAGCACACCGACTTCGAGGTCCGCGCCCGTGCCACGGTCGGCGCCTACCTGTCGATGATCTCCCAGAACCTCAACCTCTACCGGTTCCTGATGGACCGGGCCACCTCCGAGGACTCCCGGACCCGCGGCGACCTGGGCATGATGGTCCGCCGCCTGGGCGAGGAGCTCGCCGACCAGCTCGTCGCCGAGCAGCGCGTCGGCGACCGCCCGCGCTCCCAGATCGTCGCGCACGCCGTCGTGGGCATGGTGCAGGCGGCGGGGGAGTGGTGGCTGGAGCACCCCGAGGTCGGCGAGGAGGAGATCATCGACGACCTCACCGCCGCGGTGGTCGGCGCCATCCGCGCCAGCGAGGCCTGAGGGGATCTTTCCACGCCCCGCTTGACCTGGAGCGCGCTCCAGGTCCCATGCTTCTACTCATGAGGGACTACTACACGCCGGGCCAGGTCGCCGAGCGCTTCGACCTCACCCTGGACACCCTGCGCTACTACGAGAAGGCGGGGCTGCTCCGCCGGGTGGAGCGCGCTCCCAGCGGGCACCGCCGCTACCGGGCCGACGACGTCGAGCTGCTCGACATGATCCGGTGCCTGCGCGAGACCGACATGCCCATCGTCCGGCTGCGCGAGTTCGCCGAGCTCATCCGCGAGGGCGAGCACACCGTTCCCGACCGCCTGGACCTGCTCCAGGGCCACCAGGAGCGGCTGGACGAGCGCATGGAGGAGATGCGCCGGTGCCAGAAGGTGATCCAGCACAAGATCGACTACTACCGCGGCGTTCTCGCCGCGCACACCACCGAACCCCTCAAGGAGACCTCCTGATGCGCTACACCACCATCGGCGACCGCCGCGTCAGCGCCCTGTGCCTGGGGGCGATGAAGTTCGGCAGCGAGACCGACGACGCCACCTCCGCCGCGCTGCTCGACCGCTTCGTGGAGGCCGGGGGCACCTTCGTGGACACGGCCGACTGCTACCAGTTCTGGGTGGAGGGATTCGAGGGGCACGAGAGCGAGACCTTCCTGGGCCGCTGGCGGCGCGAGCGCGGTATCACCGACGAGGTGGTCATCGCCACCAAGCTCGGCGCGCAGCCCACCGTGCCCGGCACCGGAGCGGAGACCAAGGAGGGCCTGTCGGCGCGGGCCGTGGCGACGGCCGCCGAGCGCAGCCGCGAGCGCCTGGGCGTGGACCGCCTGGACGTGCTCTACGCCCACAACGAGGACGCAAAGACCCCGCTCTCCGAGACCCTGGAGGCCTTCGCCGAGCTGGTCGGCGAGGGCTCCGTCTCCCACCTGGGGCTGAGCAACCACCGCGCCTGGAAGCTGGAGAGGGCCCGCGCCGTCACCGAGGCCCGGGGCTGGCCGCGCCCCCGGGTGCTCCAGTACCGGTACAGCTACCTCCAGCCCCGCCTCGACCTGCCGCTGCGGTCCGCGGGCCACATGCACGCCACGCCCGAACTCCTGGACTTCGTCCGCACCGAGGCCGCCGAGGGCCGCGAGCACACGCTGGTCGCCTACACCTCCCTGCTGTGGGGCGCCTACACCCGTCCGGAGAAGGCCGCCGAGCTGGACCGGGCCTACGACCACCCGGGGACCCCCGCCCGCCTGGCCGTCCTGGACGAGGTCGCCCGGGAGACCGGCGCCACCCGCAACCAGGTCGTCCTCGCCTGGCTGATGGGCGGCGACCCGAAGGTGGTGCCGCTGGTGGGGGTGAGCTCCCTGGAACAGCTGGACGAGGCGATCGAGGCCACCGACCTGGTGCTCAGCGACGAGCAGTGGAGGCGCATGGCCGAGGCGGGGTAGCCGGTGGCCGACCGGGGCGGGGCCGCGCGCGGTGCGGCGTTGTCCACAGGGCGAAGACGCGACCTGGCGGGAGAGGGGGCAGCCTGTCACACTGGGTTCGGGGGCACATACGGTGCCCACGGGCGGGGCGCAGCGCCCCCGAATCGAGGTTAGGCCGTCTCCAGCAGGCGGCACCAGCCTGTTCCTACCCCCTGTGGACAACTGGCTACGCTCGCCCACTCGCCCGCCCGCCAGTTCGCTCGGAAGGGCGGCGCGGGTGACCGGCCCCGGTCACCAGTTCCGGACAAACCACGTGTAACACCTCATATGTATGCATGCGCGGTTTTCACCATCCTTTGACCGGATACCTTCCCTAGTGGCGGCGGAGCGGCCGCGCCGCCTCGGTCCGCGAACCCGTGGGAGGGGCGACTTGCCCGACAGCACGTACCACCAGATCCACTTCGCCTGGGCCGAACCCACCCTCCTCGGCCGGTTCGGCCCCGGACCGGCCGCCTCCTCCCTCCCCGAGCCCGAGCAGCCGGTCCTGCGTTCCTGGCGCGACCGCCTCGTCCCCGCGCTCACCGCCGACTACCGCTCCGCGCTGCCCGACACCGACCCGGGGGAGTACCCCGAGACCCTCTGGGCGCGCGCCTACCCCGACGGGCAGGCCGCGCTGGTCTACCGCTGGCCCGGCGACGTTCGCTCCGCGCACGCCTGGGCGATCGTGGGGCCCACGCACGGCCTGACCCTGCCGCGGCTGCTCTCCCTGCACGAGAACCCCCACACCCGCCCGGCCCCGCGCCGTCCCCCGGCGCCGGGCTGGGCGACCATGGACACCCTGCCCACGCCCGAGCCCTGGGAGCGCACCGCCGCGCCCGGGGCCGTGCGCACCCGCGACCGGCGCGCCGCCGAGACCACCGTCGAGGACGAACCCCTCCTGGCGGGCGCGGTGGCCGCCGCCCTGTACCGGCCCGACGTGCCGATCCACATCGCCCTGGCGCCCGAGCGGGCCGACCTGTGGCAGGCGGTGCAGCTGCGCTTCCTGTGGGGCATGCACCGGGTGCTGCACGACGTGCTCACCCCGCCGCGTGCCATCCCCGCGGCCGGGTGGAGCTGGTCGTTCTCCACCTACGACCCGGTGCTGGGCACCGCCGACGGCCAGCACCTGGCCTTCGGCCCGCCGGTCGCCGGAGTGTCCGGGCCCTTCCTGGAACCCCCGGCCCCCGACTACCGCGCGGTCGCCGAGGGGCTCGTGTCCGTCCTGCGGGAGGAGGGCGGGGACGCGCTCGCCCGCCACCTGGCCGAGCGCGGCGTCGCCGAGGCCCCGACCTTCGCCGACCGGCGCGCGCTGCTGCGCGACTGGCTCGCCCCCCGGCCCCGGCGGTCCGACGACGTCCCCGTCCCCGAACGGCTGCCGGACGAGGACGCCCCGGACGGCGGGGCGCCCCTGCCCGACCTGCCCGAGGTCGAGGCCCCGGGGGAGGAGGAGACCGGTCCGTGGCCGCTCTCCGGATCCCGCGTTCCCGTGGGCCGCCCGGGTCTGGAGGCGGACGGAGCCCCGGGCGGCGCGGTCCCGGGCGTGCCCGGCGGCCAGCGCTCCCTGAAGGGGATCACCGAGGAGGACGGGGACAACGAGGCGCTCTGGCCCGAGCCCGTGGCCGAACGCCTGCCGGAGGAACCGGGGACCGACGGCTCCGCTGACGCCACGCGGCGCCCGGAACCGCGCATCGCACCCGCGCGGGGGCGGGCGTCCGCGGCCCCGGAGAGCCCTTCGGCGCGGTCCGGGATCTTCGGGGCGCCCGAACCCCACCGCAGACCGCGCCTGGTTCCGGACGCGGGCGGCGAACGGGCGTCCGCCCGCGCCTCCGAGCACCGTGAGCACGCCTCCGGGACCGAGGACGCGGAGCGGAGCGGGTTCCGGGCCGCTGGTGCGCGGGTGCCGCACGGACCGGAGGCGGAGCCCTCCGGGGAGGGCGGACCGCGGACCTCCCGGGGCGGCCGGGAGACCTTCCGGTTCCTCGGCCGCGGCAGACGTGCCGTTCCGGAGGCGGACGAGTCCGACTCCCCGAGCGGAGCACCGCCTGAGCAGACCGTGCCCGCGTCCGCGTACGGAACGCCGGAAAGCGAGACCGGAGCCGCGCCCGGGTCCCCGAGTGGAGCGCCACGGGACGGAGCCGCGCCCGCATCCGGGTTCGCGTCCGGAGCTTCGGGGAACAGGGACGCGGAGGCGTCACCGGCCCCGGCCCAGGACACCTTCGGAACGGGCGCGACGGCAAGCCTCGCCCGCGAGTCCGCACCGCCCCCCGAATCCCTCGAACACCGGCAGTCGCACACCCCCGCGGACGAGTGGACCATCGCGGCCTCCCCCAGAACGCAGGGGCCCGCACCGGACCGAAGGGCCGCGGACCCCGACCCGGCCCCGGGCCCCGGCCTCACGGACGGCCCCGAGGACCGGGCCCCCGCCGACGCGCCGCCCCTGCCGGTGGTCCCCGACGCGGAGGCCGACCCCTCGCGGCGGGCGCCGCTCGACTACGCGACCGAGACCGAACCCGACCCGGAGCACTTCCCCGACGACGAGGCCCCCGAGGGCAACTGGCCCACCCAGTACGTCGACCTCCCCCTGGCCCGGCTGGAGCGCTGGCACTCCCGGCACGGACCCGAGGGCGCCCGGATCGACGCGGTCGACGCCCGCGCCGCCGTCCGGGCCGAACGCGCCGAACTCCAGCGGGTCCGCGAGGAGCGCGACCACTACCACGCGGAGGTCCAGGAGCTGCGCCGCGAGGTCGCCCGCCTGGACCGGCCCTGGCTGGACCGGGCGGACGAGGAGGAGGACGCCCCCGAGGCGCCCCGCCCCCGCCGCTGGCCCTCCCGCGTCCTGGTCCTGATCCTCCTGGCGGCCTTCCTGGCCACCGGGCTGGAGGCGGGTGCCCGCTTCGGCCTGGGCACCGTGGACCTGTTCGGACTGCTGGGCGCGGCGATCACCGGCGCCTCCTGGTGGCCCCTCTGAGCGGCGGAACCGGAACCCGGCCCGCCGGCCTCACCCCTCGGCGGCCCCGAGCCCGGCCAGGCGCCCCAGCACCCGCGGCAGTTCCCCGGTGTACGCCACCGCCAGCCGCCGCGTGGCCCGGGTGACCGCCACGTACAGGTCGTTGCCGCCGCGCGGCTGCGCCAGCACCGCCCCCGGTTCCACGACCACCACCGCGTCGAACTCCAGCCCCTTGGACTCGGTCGCGGTCAGCACCACCACCGCCTCCTCCAGGGAGTCCCGGGCCCGTCCGGAGAGCGCCGCCCCCGGCCGCGCGGCCCCCGGCAGCGCCGCCGCCACCGCGTCCGCGTGCCGGTCCGCGGTGACCACCGCGATCCGGCCCTCACCGATCGCGTCGGCCTCCTGCGCCACCAGCGCGGGCAGGTCCGCCGCCAGCGACGCCAGCCGCACCGCGCGCGGCGGGTCGCCCTCCTCGCGCACCGACTCGGGGACCTCCTCGCCCGGAGCGGCCACCCGCAGCACGTCGGCGGCCACCGCCATGATCGGCTCCGGCGTCCGGTAGTTCACCCGCAGCCGCTCCACGTGCACCTTGCCGGGCGCGTAGGGTTCCAGCGCCTCCAGCCACGAACGCGTCCCCGACGCGCTGCCGGTCTGCGCCACGTCCCCCACCACGGTCAGCGACCGGGTCGGCACGCGCCGCATCACCGTGCGCCAGGCCATCGGGGACAGCTCCTGGGCCTCGTCCACGATCACGTGTCCGTACGTCCACTCCCGGTCCGCGCCCGCCCGGTCCGCGGTGGTGCGCGCGGCCCCGGTGTCCCGGTGGCGCGCCGCCAGCGCTGCCGCGTCCATCATCCGGTCCTCGGACAGCCCCGTGAACTCCAGCACCCCCTGCGCGTACCGCTCCTCCTCGGCCCGCTCGGCGTCCTCGCGGCGCTCCCGCGCCCGCGCGGCTCCGCCGTCCTTTCCGAGCAGTTCCGCGGCCTCGTCCAGCAGCGGCACGTCCTCCACGGTCCACGGCTCACCGGCGGAGCGCGCCAGGAGCGCGCACGCGTTCCTGCCGAACCCGGCCCGCGCACCCACCCGCTCCAGCGCCCCGGGGTCGGCGAACAGCTCGCGCAGCAGCCGCTGCGGGGTCAGGTGCGGCCACAGGGCGTCCAGCGCCTCCCGCGCCGGGTCCTCGGACCACAGGCGTGCGCCCGCGAACTCCAGGTCCTCCTCGTCCGCGGGCCGCCCGAGCAGTCGCGACTCGGCCCGGGCCAGCTCCGTGAGCAGCGACCTGACCAGGTACTTCCGCGCGGTGTTGTGCGGCAGGCGCAGCCCCCGCGCGGTCCGCAGCACGCGCTCGCACAGCGCCCCCGGCACGGTGAGCGCGCCCGCGTCGGTCTCCACGGCCAGGTCCGCGCCGCCGAACGCCTCCGGCGGCGTGCGCTGGCGGTCGGCCACCGCCGCGTGCACCAGGTCGGCCATCGCCAAGGAGCCCTTCACCGCCGCCGTGCCGTGCGCGTCGCGGCGGGAGGCCGCCACCCCCGGGAACAACTCCCCGACCGTGCGCATCACCGCGTCGGTCTCCCCCAGGGAGGGCAGCACGTCGCCCACGTAGCGCAGGAACGCCGGGTTGGGCCCCACCACCAGCACCCCGCGTCGCTCCAGCACGGCGCGGTGGGTGTAGAGCAGGTAGGCGGCGCGGTGCAGCGCCGCCACGGTCTTGCCGGTGCCGGGACCGCCCTGGACCACGAGCACCCCGGCCAGCCGGGCGCGGATGACGCGGTCCTGCTCGGCCTGGATGGTGGCGACGATGTCGCCCATCCGCCCGGTCCGGCCCCGGCGCAGCGACGCCAGGAGCGCGGCCTCCCCGACCAGCTGGCGGCGGTCGGTGTCGGTCAGCCCGTCGGGGTCGAACACCTCGTCGTCGAGTCCGAGCACCCTGCGGCGGCGCACCCGCAGGTGGCGGCGGCGGGTGACCCCGTGCGGGTCCCCGGGTGTGGCGGCGTAGAAGGGGCGCGCGGCCGGTGCCCGCCAGTCCACCAGGATGGTCTCGTACTCGGCGTCGCGCAGCCCGATCCGGCCCACGTACCGGGTCTCGGGACCGTCGCCTCCGCGGGAGAGGTCGACGCGGCCGAAGCACAGGCCCTCCTCGACCGCCCCCAGTTGGGCGCGGCGGCGCGCCTGCTCGTAGGAGCGGGTCTCGCGCTCCACGAGGGCCGCGTACCCTCCGCGTTCCTGGAGGTGGGCGGAGGCGAGCTGTTCGGAGGTGTGGGCGCGCAGGGCGTCCAGGCGCTCGTACATCGCGCTGATCCTGGCCTGTTCCACGGTCAGGGCCGACGAGGTGCCTTCGTCGGCACCGGCTTGACAGAACTCCATCGGCTTGCTATGCTCCGTATGTTAGGACTTTTGTGAGCGGGTCCAAAAGGCGACAGTGGGCTCCGCACCCTAGCACAGCGCCGCGCGCCCCCGCGAGAGCGCTTTCGCGCCCTTTCCCTCTCCGCGCCGCCGCACGGCCCCTCCGCACTCCGGGGCGGCCCCGCGTGCCGCCCGCGCCGCGACCGGACCGGAAAACCTTCGCGTCGGTCTCCCCAGCGCACACCGCACCCGCTACACTCGTGCCCATGCGACAGACGACCACCCAGGCTCAGTGGTGGCGCCGCCCCTAGGCGGTGCTCCGAGTTCGCATACCCATGCAGCGACCGCCCCGGACCGGCGGTCGTTTCGTGTTCTCACGGCCCCGGACGGTGCGGCCCATCCGTCCGCGCAGCCAAAAGGACCGGCCGTGAATCCCAGCGACGCACAGACCAGCACGTACCTCACCGAGGGCGGCGTCACCGTCCACCGCAGCGCCACCCCCTGCGATCCCGAGATCCTCACCGAGCTCGTCCGGTCGGTCGAGCGGCGACGCGGCGGCGTGCTCTCCTCCGGCATGGAGTACCCGGGCCGCTACGACCGCTGGCACCTGGGCTACGTCGACCCGTGCCTGGAGATCACCACGCGCGGGCGCCGCGTCGCCGCCACCGCCCTCAACGCCCGCGGCCGCGTGCTGCTGCCGGTCCTGGCCGGGGCCCTGTACTCCGTCGGCCTCCCCGACCCCGACAGCACCCTGGCCGACCTCGAACACGGCAGCGTCGCCGTCACCGTCCCCGAACCCGACCCGGGGGAGTTCTTCTCCGAGGAGGAGCGCAGCCGCCGCCCCAGCGTCTTCACCGCGCTGCGCGCCGTCATGGCCGCCCTGCGCAGCCCCGAGGACGCCAACCTGGGCCTGTACGGCGCCTTCGGCTACGACCTGGCCTTCCAGTTCGAGCCCATCGAGCGCCACATCGACCGCGACCCCGACGACCGCGACCTGGTCCTGCACCTGCCCGACGCCGTCATCGTCCGCGACCGCAAGCGCGAGACCTGCGTGCGCTACACCTACGACTTCACCGTCCCCGCCGACGGCGACCGCGCCGAGGCCACCACGCGCGGCCTGCCGCGCGAGACCGAGCCCACCCCGCCCGTGGTCGCCGCCGAGGTGCCCGAGGGCCCCCGGCCCGGCTCCTACGCGCACGTCGTGGCCAAGGCCAAGGAGAAGTTCCGCCGCGGCGACCTGTTCGAGGTCGTCCCGGGGCACCGCACCTACGCCCGCTGCTCCTCGCCCGCCCGCTTCTACGAGCTGCTGCGCGAGCGCAACCCCGCCCCCTACGAGTTCTTCTTCAACCTCGGCGAGAGCGAGTACCTGGTCGGCGCCTCCCCGGAGATGTTCGTCCGCGTCACCGGCGAGCCCGGCACCGGCCAGCGCGTGGAGACCTGCCCCATCTCGGGCACCATCCGCCGCGGCGAGGACGCCCTGGGCGACGCCGAGAACATCCAGGAACTGCTCTCCTCGGTCAAGGAGAAGTCCGAGCTCACCATGTGCACGGACGTGGACCGCAACGACAAGTCGCGCGTGTGCGAGCCGGGCAGCGTCCGCGTGATCGGCCGCCGCCAGATCGAGATGTACTCGCGCCTGATCCACACCGTCGACCACATCGAGGGCACCCTGCGCCGCGACTTCGACGCCCTGGACGCCTTCCTCACCCACATGTGGGCGGTCACCGTCACCGGCGCGCCCAAGACCTGGGCGATGCGGTTCATCGAGCAGAACGAGACCAGCCCCCGCCGCTGGTACGGCGGGGCCGGGGGGGGGGNCGCCGTGGGAGTGCTCAACTTCGACGGCTCCATGAACACCGGCCTCACCCTGCGCACCGCGCACATCCGCGACGGCGTGGCCGCCGTGCGCGTGGGCGCCACCCTGCTCTACGACTCCGACCCCGAGGCCGAGGAGCGCGAGACCTTCCTCAAGGCGCGCGCCCTGCTGGAGACCCTCGCCCTGGGCGAGCGGGAGGACGACCCGGCGGAGGCGGACGACGCGACCGCGGCCGCGTCCGCCGAACTCCCGGGGGAGGGCATGCGGGTGCTGCTCGTCGACCACGAGGACTCCTTCGTCAACACCCTCGCCGACTACGTGCGCCGCCACGGGGCCGAGGTGACCACGGTCCGCTACGGCTTCGACCCCTCCCTGCTCGACCGGCTCGCCCCCGACCTGGTCGTGCTCTCGCCCGGGCCCGGCCTGCCCGCCGACTTCGGGATGTCGGCCCTGCTGGACGCGCTCGCCGCCCGCGACCTGCCGGTGTTCGGGGTGTGCCTGGGGCTCCAGGGAATGGTGGAGCACGCCGGGGGGGAGCTGCGCACCCTGGACGAGCCGGTGCACGGCAAGCCCGGCCGCGTGCGGGTCTCCGGCGGGCGGCTCCTCACCGGCCTGGGCGAGGAGGACGCCTTCCCGGCCGCCCGCTACCACTCCACCTACACCCTCCCCGAGCTGGTCAAGCACTTCGAGGTCACCGCGGTCCTGGAGGGCGGGGCGGGCGAGGAGCCCGTCGTCATGGCCGTCGAGGACCCGGCCGCGCGGTGGTACGCGGTCCAGTTCCACCCCGAGTCGATCCTCACCGCGGCGGTCGGCGAGGGCGTCGTGGCGCGGGCCCTGCGCCTGGCCCGCGGCTGAGGTCCGCCGCGGCGCCCCGGGGGCCTTCTCCGGGGCGCCGCGGACCCCCGCGCGAAGGGCGCGTGCGGAGGGTCACGCGGGCATTTCGTGGAGTGCGGCGATATCCGGAACACGGTGCCCACCTGCGCCAAGACGCCTTTCCCAAATCACATCCAACCAAAAAGTTTGATCAACCTGTTACGGGACAGTGGTTGTGTATGGGTATTCTGCTGACAATCCTCGGAGTCATTCTCATCATCGCCGGTGTTCTCGGGGTGCTGCGCGGGCAGCTCCTGTGGGGCATCATCGCCATCGTCGTCGGGCTCTTCGTGGCCCCTGGCGTTTTCTACGGCTTCTAGCGGGTTGTCCCTCCTCTCCGTAGCAGGACAGCACGACCAGGAAGCACGCACAGCACCGAATGCGGGCCGGGTGCCGGGCCGGGAAGACCCGGCGGGCACCCGGCCCGCCCGCTGCCCCCGGCCGACCCCCGCCGACCCCGTGTACCCTCGGGGAGGGCTGGTCAGCCCCCGCCCCCGTCACGCCTTCCGTGCCCCGCGCCGCCCGTCGGTCGCGGTGCTCAGGCGTGCGTTCGGGGAGGCGGGATCACGAACGGGAGGCATGCTGTGAAGAGGGTCGAGCCGCAGGTCCGTCTGGTGGCGCGTCCGCAGGTGGACTACGACGCCATCGCCGACTACCTCAAGGAGGTCGGCGGGGAGGCGTGGCTGGAGCGGTTCGACCGCGGTGAGCTCGACGCCCACCTCAACGACCCCCAGAACCTCGCCGAGTTCGCCGGTCGGCTGTGCTACCGCTCCTGGGAGCCGGGGCTGAACCCCAATGTGACCCGGGTGCGCACCGACCAGGACGCCTACCTCGGCAACATCCTGGCCAGCATGCACGGCTCCGTCCTGGAGCACATCAGCTTCAGCTTCGTCCTGCACAACGTCTCGCGCGTGCTCACCCACGAGCTCATCCGTCACCGCCCGGGCGTGGCCGTCTCCCAGGAGTCCCTGCGCTTCGTGCGCCTCTCCGACCTGCCATTCTGGTTCCCCGACTGGGCCGAGGACGACCCCGAGCTGATGGAGCGCGCCACCGCGATGCTCCACCAGATGGAGGAGTTCCAGCTCTGGATGGCCGACCACTTCGGCCTGGACGACGAGGGGGTCAAGTTCGCCGAGAAGAAGCACAAGACCTCCTTCATGCGCCGCTTCGCCCCCGAGGGCGTGGCCACCGGCCTGGTGTGGACCGCGAACGTGCGCACCCTGCGCCACACCCTGGAGGCGCGCACCGCTCCCGGCGCGGAGGAGGAGATCCGCCTGCTGTTCCACCTCATCGGCCGGACCCTCCAGGAGGAGGCCCCGGCGCTCTTCGGCGACTACGAGGTCCGGGACGGAGCCTGGGTGCCGAAGTACCGCAAGGTCTGAGCGCCCGGACGCGGCGGCCCGCCCCTCGGGGCGGGCTTTTTTGTGCGCGCAGGAAACCGGGACTTCTCCTTTTCCGGCGGGTGCGCGGCTCACGGCGCTCGGCGCGGCCGCTCCCCGGGCGGCGCCGCGGACGGCGGCGGCCGGGCGGCCGGTTTCGTGCGGAACCCGCCACAACAGGAAGCGCTCCGACGCACTGCGGTTCCCGCGCCCCCGGGGGAAACCCGTCCGTTCCGGACCCCCTCCCTCCCGGGGTGCGCACCTTTCCGGAGATAACACCGCCTAACGCGCGATCCGCACATATCTTGGCGAAGGCTCGGAAAGTATTCTTTTCTGCATTTTCCTTCCCCTGGTGCTTTCCCTCCGGTTCGGCTCCGGGTAGCGGCTGCCCGAAATCCTCCGTGGAATCGAACCGGGTCTGGTCTTTGTGGTGACGGCGGGTCAGGATGTCCGGGTCGGCTTCGCCGTATCGGTGATATGTGCGGGCCGATCCTTCGGAAAAAGTGTGGAACGAAAATGGAGGCAATCGGAATGAGGGCTCTCGTGTCCGCCGCGGCGGCACTCGCGTTCGCGGCGGGCGGGACCGTGGCGGGCACCGCTCCGGCCTACGCCGCGACCGGTGAGGTCGTCGTCTTCACGACCGAGTTCGAGGAGCTGCGGCGCTACCCCGAACCCGCGTCGGGCACCTGCCAGCGGCTCCCCGAGACCGCACACGTCCTGGTCAACCTCACCGATGCGGACGTGCGTATGCACGCCGGCACGAACTGCTTCGGGCCGTCGGTCGTGGTCGCGCCGGACCACGGCTGGCACGCCCCGCCCAGCGGGCTGTTCAGCTTCTCGGTGGCCTGACCCCGACCGGTCCCGCGCCCGCCGGACGGCGGGCGCGGTACCGCACGGCGGTCGTGCGGCGCTCCGACGGCGGGGTGGCCGCGGGGGAGAAAACACCATCAAAGGATGCATTTCCTTCTCGCCCCACGGGTGGCAACATGTCCGTTTCCGAGTTTTCGGACCCAGGAACATGTTCTCTTCTTTGACGCTTTCGGCGCGATGTCCGAGTGTGGTGGGGAAGCGTGTGGCCGCTGCGTTCGGGGATTCCGTGGCGCACCGCGGTGAAAGAGGAAGGGAAAGGTGCCCGTACGTTATGCTGCACACCCTCATCGTCGGTCTGGGCAGATCGGGAGAAGGGCTGCACCTGCCGTCGCTGGCCAAGGCGCGGTCCCAGGCCCCCGCCCTGTTCGCCCCGGGACCGGTGGTGGGGTTCGACCCGTTCCGGCCTCCGGTCGAGGGCGTCCTCACGGCCGACTCCCTGGAGGAGGCGGCCCGCTGCGCGCCGCCCCCGCGCACCGTGGTCCACCTGTGCACGCCGCCGCACCTGCGCTCCGGCCCGCTGGAGCACCTGGCCCGCCTCGGCTACCGCATGGTCGTCGTGGAGAAGCCGCTGGCCCTGGACCTGGTGGACCTGGCCGCCGTCGCCCGGCTGCGGCGGCGCTGGGACCTGGACCTGACCGTCACCACCCAGTGGCTGGACAGCGCGCTCACGCGGCGGCTGCGCGCCGCGGTTCGGGGCCGCGTCTTCGGCGGCCTGCGCGCCATCACGGTCCTGCAGAACAAGCCCCGCTTCACCCGCACCGCGCAGGCGCCGGGCCACCCCACCGCCTTCGACGTGGAGGTCCCGCACGCGCTGGCCGTGGTGATCAGCCTGGCCGGGGGAGCGGACGTCGCCGCGGCCTCCCTGGAGGACATGGTCACCGACCAGACCCGGCTGCCCGGACTGGGCCGTGCCCGCCTCGACCTGGCGCACCACGGCGGGGTGCGCAGCCGGATCGACTCGGACCTGACCTCCCCCGTCCGCGAGCGCCGCATCACGCTGGAGTTCGACCGCGCCGTGCTGACCGGCCACTACCCGTGCAGCGCGGACGACCACACCGCCCAGCTCTCGGTGGACGCCACCGGGCACCGGGCCTCCCACTCGGTCTTCGCCGACGACGCCCTCCCCGCCTTCCTCCGCGCCGCCTACGCCCGCTACGCCCGCTCCTTCCGCGGCCCCGGCACGCTCCCGGTCCAGGTCGAGGCGGTCCGGCTGCTCACCGAGGCCAAGGGACTGTGCGCGGCCGACGGCCGCAGGCAGGAGGTGGGCAGTGCCGTCGGCGCCTGAACACACCCCTCCGCCGCTCGCCGGCATCGGCGACGAGGCCGCGCCGGACCTCGACGGACAGCTCGCCGCCCTCGCCGAACTCGGCTGGAACCGCCTGGAGCTGCGCACCGTCGACGGGACCGCGCTGGCCGCCCTGGACGAGCGGACCTTCGACCGCGCCGCCGGACGGATCCGCGAGGCCGGGACCGACGTGGTCGCCGTCGCCTCCCGCATCGCCGACTGGTCCAGGCCCGCCACCGGGGACTTCGCCCCCGACCTGGCCGAACTGGACGTCCTGGCCCGGCGCTGCGCGGCGCTGGACACCCGGCTGGTCCGGATCATGTCCTATCCCCGGGACGGGCTCCCCGAGGCCGAGTGGGGGCGGCGCGTCCGCGCCCGCCTGCGCGAACTGGCCCGCCGCGCCGAGGACGCGGGCCTGGTGCTGGTGCACGAGAACTGCGCGGGCTGGGCCGGGGACCGCGCCGACCGCGCCCTGGAACTGCTGGCCGAGGTGGACAGCCCGGCCCTGCGGCTGCTGTTCGACACCGGCAACGGCGTCGCCCACGGCTACCGCGCCCCGGAGATGCTGCGCGACCTCCTCGACCACGTGGCGCACGTCCACGTCAAGGACGCGGTCACCGCGCCCGACGGCGGGGTCGACTACGTCCTGCCCGGGCACGGTGGGGCCGGAACCGCCGAGTGCCTGCGGCTGCTGGCCGCGCACGGCTACACCGGAACGCTGTCCATCGAGCCCCACCTGCACCTGCGCCCGCACCTGCGGGTCTCGGGCGCCGACCCCGGCCGCGGCGACCGGTCCGCCTTCGTCGCCTACGGGCGCGCCCTGGAGGAGCTCGTGGCCCGCACCTGGCACACCGGGGACCAGGTCCGGCCTCCCGGCGACCAGGGGCGTCACGCCGGGGACGCGGACCCCCGTGCCGGGGACGACGCCCTCCGTTCCGGGAAGGCGGACCGCCGCGCCGGGGACGGGGCCGCCCGCGCCGGTGACGGCGTCCGCAGCACCGAGGGGGTCCGATGACCGCCGCCCCCACTCCCGCCGCCCTCACCCCCGCCGACCGCGACCTGCTGCTGCGGCTGCTCGAACTGCCCACCGCGGGCCCGCTGGAGACCGGCCCCGACGGGCCCCCGCCGCTCCTGCGCGAGGCCCAGCTCCTCTACGCACGCGCCGCAGCCGGAGCCGGGTTCGACCTCGTGCGCCACGCCCCGGCCGAGCCCGCCGACATGGACCGCCCGGACGTCCCGGCCCCGGTCCGCGAGGCCCTGGCCCGCCCCGGCTTCCTCGACTGCCAGCCCAGCCTCGTGCTGCGGCTGGGCCCCGAGCTGCCCGCCGAGCGCACCGTGATGTTCAACGTGCACCTGGACACGGTCGCCGGGCAGCAGCCGGTCGGCTTCGACGGCGAGCGCTTCCACGGGCGCGGCGCCATCGACGCCAAGGGCCCGGCGGTGGCGCTGCTGGCCGGGGTGCGCGCCGCCCGCGAGCGCGACCCGGCCGTGGGCCGCGACGTCGCGGTGCTCGTCCAGGCCGTGGCCGGGGAGGAGGGCGGCGCCATGGGCACCCTCGGCACCCGGCCGCTGGTCGAACGCGGCCACACCGGCCGCCTCAACGTCTTCTGCGAGCCCACCCGGATGCGGTTCCTGACGCGCAGCACGGCGGCGATGACCGCACGGATCTCGGTCCGCGGGGACGACGCGATCGACGACCGCCCGCACACCGGGCACAACGCCTCCGTCCTGCTGGGCTACCTGGCCCAGCACCTGGGCCGCGCCTTGGACGCGCACGCCCGCGCCGGGGCGGTGTGCCTGGCCGGGCTGCACACCGGCACCCTGCACAACAGGGTCTACGGCAGCGGTTCGCTGCTGCTCAACCTCGCCTACGGCGACGCCGCCGCCGGACGCGCCCTGGAACGCGCCCTGACCGACGCGCTCGACGGGGGACTGGACGCCTTCGCCAAGGACTTCGCCGACACCGCGCTGTTCGCCCGCACCGCCGCCGACGCGCGCGCCCTCACCCGCCTGGAGTGGACCAAACGGGGCCTGCCCGCGCTGGACGACCGCGACCCCTGGGGGCACGCCCTGATGCGCCGCGCCGGAATCGCCCCGTGGCCCGCGGACGAACCCGCCTTCACCTGCGACGCGATCTGGATGTCCGGGGTCGCCGGAGCCCGCACCGTGGTCCTGGGCCCCGGCGACCTGGCCGCCAACAACGCGCACGCCGACGGCGAGTTCGCGCGCGCCGACGAACTCGACGGGTTCGCCGACGCCGTGGCCCGCGTCGTGACCGCCTTCACCGACCAGACCCCGCGCCGGGCCCGGGCCCGGACACCCCCACACGAGACCGAAGAGCCGCACACCACCGAAGAGGAAGGCGACGAGGACATGCGCGCACACCACACCCCTCCGCACCCCCGGGAGGCCCGGTGAACACCGCGGCCCCCACCCAGGCCCCGCCGGAACACGGGACCGTGCGGGTACGCCACGACGACCTGGTCGCGTTCGCCGCCGGGGTGTTCGCCGACCGCGGTCTGCCCCCCGACCGGGCGGCCGAGGCGGCGCGCGCGCTGTGCCACGGCGACCTCACCGGACCGCGCTCGCACGGCCTGGCCAACCTGACCCGCCTCTACCTGCCCCTCCTCGACGAGGGCAGGGCCGACCCCGCCGCCGAGCCCCGCGTCCTCGCCGACCTCGGCGCCGCCGTGCTCTGGGACTCCCGGCGGGCCCTGGGCCTGTGGGCGGCGAGCGAGGCCATGGACCTGGCCGCCGAGCGCGCCGCGCGCCACGGCATCGGGCTGGTGTCCGTGCGCGGCGCCACCCACCTGGGCTGCGCCGGATACCACGCCCTGCGCGCGGCCGAACGCGGCATGGTGGGCCTGGTGGCCAGCAACTGCGGACGCCAGCGCATCGCCCGCCCGCCCGGCGGCGCGGTCGCGATGCTGGGCACCAACCCGCTCAGCGTCGCCGCCCCGGCGGGCGGGCACCCCCCGTTCCTGCTCGACATGAGCACCACGGCCGCGCCCACCGGCCGGGTCCGCCAGGCGGCCCGGGAGGGCCTCACCCTGCCCGAGGGCCTGCTGTGCGACGACACCGGGGCGCCCGTCACCGACCCCGCCGCCTTCGACGCCGGGCGCGCGCACCTGATGTGGCTGGGCGGCGACGCGGGACGCTACAAGGGCTTCGGCCTCGGCCTCATGGTGGAGGTGCTCTCCGCACTGGTCCCCGGGGCCGGGACGGGCCCGCACCCCGACGCCCTCGACGGGGACGGCGGCCCGAGCGGACGCGACGACGACATCGGCTTCTTCGTCGCCGCGATCGCGCCCGACGCCCTGCGGGAGGGGGCGGCCGACGACGCGCGGGAGCTGTTCGGCGCGCTGCTGGCCTGCCCGCCCACCGACCCGGACGCGCCGGTGCGCTACCCCGGCTGGCACGAGTACCACCGGGCGCACGAACTGCGCCTCGCGGGCGTGCCGCTGGAGGCGGCGCTGTACACCGAACTGGCGGAGCTGGCCGACCGGATCGGCCTGCCCCTGGAAGCGGTGCGGGAGGAGACGCGATGAGCGCCCCGCTGCGCACCGGGCTGGTCGGCCTCGGCGTGATCTCCCGCTTCTACCTGGAGGCCCTGCGCACCGCGCCCGGCCTGGACCTGGTCGCGGTGTGCGACCGCGACCCCGGCGTGCTCGCCGCCCACCCGGTCGGGGCGCGGGGCTACACCGACCACGCCCGGATGCTGGACGAGACCGGGCTGGACGCGCTGGTGGTCACCGCGCCCAACGACGCCCACGCCCCGGTCTGCGCCGACGCGCTGCGGCGCGGGGTGGCCGTGTGCGTGGAGAAGCCGCTCGCGCTGGACGCCGCCCAGGGGGAGGCGCTGGCCGGGCTCGCCCGCGACCGGGGCGCGGTGCTGTTCACCGCCTTCCACCGCCGGTACAACTCCGCGCTCGCGCGGCTGCGCCGGGACCTGGCCGGAAGGCGGGTGGAGGAGCTGACCGTGCGCTACCTGGAGCGGATCGAGGAGCACGCCGGGACCGACACCTGGTACCTGGACCCGGCCCGCTGCGGCGGCGGATGCGTCGCCGACAACGGGCCCAACGCCTTCGACCTGGTGGAGTGGCTGCTCGGCCCGGCCGAGGCGGTGTCGGCGCACGTCACGCACGACGCCGCGGGCACCGACCGCCGGGCCGAGGTCGTGCTGCGCGCCGCGGGGGCGCGCGCCCGCGTCCTGCTCGACTGGTCCCACCCCGGCGAGCGCAAGGACGTCGAGGCGCGCACCGCGGACGGGGCGGTGCTCACGGCGGACATGCTGGAGGGCCACCCCGGGTTCAAGGACTCCCTGTGGCACGAGTACGTGGGCGTGCTCGCCGAGTTCGAGCGGCGGGTGCGCGGCGGCGTGGTCGAGGACCCGGGCGGGCCGTCCGCGCTGCGGCTGGTCGGGGACGCCTACCGCCTGGCGGAGGCCGCGGAGCCGGTGGGGGAGGGAGCGCGGTGAACCCCCGTGAGGACGGTCCCAAACGGGACGTCACCGCGACGCTGGTCAAGGTCCTGGTGCACCGCAGGAGCGAGCGGGGCATGCGGCTCGAACCCCACGCCAGCCGGTGCGTGCGCGCGGGCGAGGTGCACGAGCTGGTCGCGACCGACCACACCGAGACCGCCCCGGGGGCCCGGATCGACCGGGTGGGCTTCCTCGGGTTCGCCGAGATCACCGGCGCCGGGGTGGTGGACCGGGGCGACGAGGTGTGGATCGGCCCGCGCCGGGTGGGGACGGTGCTCGGCTTCGACGGCTGCCACCTGCCCAACCACTACAACGTGCTCATCCGCGCCGACCCGCTGCCGACCGGGCGGGACCTGGGGCTGGCCGCGGGTGAGGGTCTGGTGTTCCGCCAGGGGGAGCCGGTCTCCGCGGACCCGGTCGCCGAAACGGTTTCCGAAGAATCTGGTATTTGCTGAAAAATGTCCGATATAAAAAATCAATAGCATCCCCTTATTCTTCTGAACCCCTTTTGTGGTGCTCGCTTTCAAGCTAATGTTCTGGGTGTGGGGAGGGTCCGGCCGGGCTCGGCCGGAGGATCCTTTCCTCTGCTCGAAGAGAGCATCGTACGTCTGTTTTTCCATATGGAGCGAGAGGGAAAATAAATGACGACCGCAACCAAGGCCAACAGCCGCCTCGAAGAGCGCTTCCGCCTCTGGGACTCCAACGGCAACGGCGCCATCGAGCGTACGGACTTCGAGACCGAGGCGAACGACATCGTCTCGCGCCTGGGAGCCGAGGGCACCGCCCAGGGCAACGAGCTCAAGACCGCCTACCTGGCCATGTTCGACCACCTGGCCTCCGCCGCCGGCACCCAGCGCATGAGCCAGGAGCAGTTCGTGCGGGCCGCCGAGCAGGAGATCATCAGCAAGGGCGACGCCGGCTTCGCCGCGGTCGTCCAGCCGACCATCCAGGCCATCGTCAACGTGCTCGACGTCGACGGTGACGGCGAGATCAGCCCGCCCGAGATGCAGAAGTGGTTCGCCGCCATCGGCATCGGCGGCAACGAGGCCGACCGCGCCTTCTCCCAGCTCGACGTCGACGGCAGCGGCAAGCTGTCCACCGCCGAGCTGGTCGACGCGGTCCGCGACTACCACCTCGGCCGCAACGACATCCCCCTCCTCGGGAGCTGAGCCCCTCGCCCCGGCCGCGGCCGACCGCCGCGGCCGGGGACCATCCCCCCGCCCCCTCCGCAGCGTAGAAACGTGGAAAAGTGAAGAGAACGCTCGCGCCCCCCGAGGCGGCGCCCCCGGGGAGAACGCGCTTTCCCGTACCTTTTTTCGACCAGTCCCAGAGCTTCGGAGAACTGTGGCCGGACATCCGTGAAAACTGCCTCCGCGTCATGGACCGGGGAAAGTTCTCGCACGGGGCCGTGGTCGCCGAATTCGAGGACGCACTGGCCCGCTGGACCGGCGCCCGGCACGTGGTCGGCGTCAATTCCGGAACCGACGCCCTGGTCATCCTGCTGCGCGCCGCCGGACTGCGCCCCGGCGACGAGGTGATCGTCCCCGCCTACTCCTTCGTCGCCACCGCCAGCTCCGTCGTGCTCGCCGGAGGCGTCCCGGTCTTCGCCGACATCGAGGAGCACGGGTACGGCATCGACCCCGCCTCGGCGGACGCGGTGGCCACCTCCCGCACCCGGATGGTCATGCCGGTCCACCTGTTCGACCGCCTGGCCGACATGGAGGGCGTGCGCGAGGTCGCCCGGCGCCGCGGCCTGACCGTGCTGGAGGACAGCGCCGAGGCCATCGGCATGCGGCTGAACGGCGTGCACGCCGGGCTGCTCGGCACCGGCGGCGTGCTGTCCTTCTTCCCCTCCAAGACCCTCGGCGCCATCGGCGACGCGGGCGCGCTGCTCACCGACGACGACGCCGTCGCCGAGACCGCGCGGGCGCTGCGCCACCACGGCCGCTCCGGGCGGACCCTGGACGACTTCCCCGGCATCGCCAACCCGACGGTCGTCGCGGGCCGCAACAGCAAGATGGACGACATCCAGGCCGCGGTGCTGCTGGCCAAGCTCTCCCGGCTCGACGCCGACATCGCCCGCCGGGCCGAGCTGTCCGCGCGCTACGACGCCCGCCTGCGCGACCTGCCGGGCATACGCGCCGTGCCCGGCGCCGTTCCGGCCCACCCCGGCGGCACACGGGTGGTCTACGTCCACCTCGTCGAGGCCCGGGACCGCGACGCCCTGGTCGCCCACCTGGCCGCGGCCGGGATCGGCACCGAGACCTACTACCCGATCCCGCTGCACCTCCAGCCCTGCTTCGCCCACCTGGGGCACGCGCCGGGCGACTTCCCGCGCGCCGAGGCGGCCTGCGCGGCGGCGGTGGCCCTCCCGCTCTACCCCGACCTGACCGACGCCCAGGCGGACCGGGTCTGCGAGGAGATCGAGGACTTCTGCGTTCGGAGGCACGGATGACCACGGCGACCGCGCGGCGCATCCCCTTCTTCGCCCCCGACCTGTTCGACGACGACCGCGACGTCCTGCTGGAGGCCGTCCACGCGACCGGCACCGGCAGCGCGCAGAAGTTCATCCTCGGCGAGCGCACCGCCCGCCTCGAACGCGAGCTGCGCGACCGCCTCGCCGCCGCCGACGTCGTCGCCTGCTCCAGCGGCACCTCCGCGCTCACCCTGGTCCTGGCCGCCATGGAGGTCGGCCCCGGCGACGAGGTGGTGGTACCGGCCTTCGGCTGCGCGCCGCTGGCCAGCACCGTCATCGAACGCGGCGCGCGCCCGGTCTTCGCCGACGTCGACCCGGTCTCCCTGACCCTGGACCCGGACGCGGCCGAGGCCGCCCTCACCGCGCGCACCCGGGCGCTCATGCCCGCGCACGTGTTCTCGATGATGGCCGCCATGCCCCGGTTCCGTGAGCTGGCCGACCAGTACGGGCTGCGCCTGGTCGAGGACTCCGCGCTGGCCCAGGGCGGAACCCTCGGCGGACGCCCCGCCGGTCTGTGGGGCGACGCCGGGGTCTACTCCTTCGTCCAGGTCAAGACCTTCGGCATGCCCGGCGAGGGCGGCGTGGTGGTCACCGGCGACGCCGAACTCGCCGTGCGCGTGCGGATGCTGCGCAACCACGGCCAGGACGGCACGCACCGCTTCCTGCACCACCGCATCGGCCACAACAGCCGCTTCGACGAGGTGATGGCGGAGTTCCAGCTGCACCGGCTGGGCGGGCTGGAGGCCCGGCTCGCGCGCCGGGCCGAGATCTCCACCTACTACTCCACCCGGTTCGCGCGGCTGGCCGGAGCCGGGATCACGGCGCCGCCCACGGGCGGCGACGGGCGCTGCCACTACGTCTACACGCTCCTGACCGAGCGGCGCGACGAACTGCGCGCCCACCTGGACGCGCACGGGATCGACACCCACGTGTACTACCCGCGCGTCCTGCCCGCCCAGCCCGCGTTCGCCCCGCACGCCCGGACCGGGGCCCGCTGGCCCAACGCGGAGTCGGCGGCCCGGCGCAACGTCTCCCTGCCGCTGTACCCGCACCTGGACGACGCCCGGGTGGAGCACATCGCCGACACCGTGTGCGCGTTCGCCGACCGTTCCGGGAGAACCAGATGAGTGACCACACCGCCGCGCCCCCCGCCGGACCCGCGCCCGCGGCCGCGCCGCCCCGGGGCACCCTGGCCGCCTACGCGCGGCTGGCCAAGCTCGACATCTACGACTACTACATCGGCCTGCCCCTGGTCCTGGCCATGCTCGCGCCCGCGCTGCGCTGGGAGCCGGGCACGCTGGGGCTGCTCCTGCTCATCCTGCTCGCCGAGGTGGCCGTGGTGGCCGCCATGGTCGCCTTCGACGACGTCACCGGCTACCGGGACGGCAGCGACGCGGCCAACTACGGCTCGGACGCGGCCCGCCGCCGACTGGCCCGCAAACCCCTCGTCGCCGGGACGCTCACCGAACCGCAGGCGCTGCGCTTCGCCTGGGCGGCGACCGCGGTGAGCGCCCTGCTCTGGGGCCTGGTCGTCCTGGTCGCCCCGCACCAGCCAGCCTGGGCGGTCGCCCTGGCCGCCCTGTGCGTGGTCGCCTCGGTCCAGTACTCCTGGGGCCTCAAGATCAGCTACCGGGGCTTCCAGGAGGTCTTCCTCATCGGCCTGGGCGTGGGCTGGGTCCTGGTGCCCTACGGCCTGCTCACCGGGGAGCTGAACGGCTTTGTCGTGGTCCAGGCCCTGCTGTTCGGCTTCGGCCCGATGCTCTTCGGCCTGTACTCCAACACCAACGACGCCGCGGGCGACCGCGCCGCCGGACGGATCACCGTGGCCGCGCTGGTGCCCGGGCGCCTCAACGCCGCCTTCATCGTCGCGGCGACCGCGGCCGAGAGCGCGCTCATCACCGGCTCCACCCTGGCCGGGATCTCCCCGTGGTGGTTCCCGCTCGTCCTGGCCCCCGTCTTCCTGATGCGGGTGGCCCAGCTGCTCATCGGGTTCGTCCAGGGCGACATCCTGCGCGCCCGCCGCCTGGCCATCCACACCCACCGGGTCACCGTGGTCCTGCTCATCGCCGCCCACCTGCTGGCCCCCGTGCTCCCGGGAGCCGCCGTATGAGCGAGGGGCTCGACGTCGCGGTGGTCGGAGCGGGCCCCGCGGGACTGGCCACCGCCCACGCACTGGCCCGCGCGGGGCGCTCGGTACGCGTCCTGGAGGCCGACGAGGCCGTGGGCGGGCGGATGCGCACCCTGCGCGAGCACGGCTGCCTCATCGACACCGGAGCGGAGATGCTGCCCCCGGCCAAGGCCTACCCGGCCACCTGGCGGCTGATCCGCGAGGTCGGCCTGGACGCCGACCGCGGCGCGGTGCCCCGCATCCGCGGCGCCCTGGCGTCCTGGCGCGAGGGCCGGGCCCGACCGCACGTGGGCCGCCCCCTGGGCCTGCTCACCGGCGCCGGGCTCTCCCCGCGCGCGCGGGCCGACCTGCTGCGCCTCCAGATCCAGCTGGCCCGGATCGGCCTGGACCCCGAGCACCCCGAGCGCTCCCCGCTGGGCGCGCGCACCCTGGCCGAACTGCTCCGCCCCTACCACCCCGAGCTGCGCTACCGGCTGCTCGGCGCCCTGGCCGCCGGGTTCTTCGGCTGGGACCCCGAGCACACGGCCGCCGCGCCCTTCGCCGCGCACCTGGTCTCCGCGGGCAGCAGCGCCCGCTGGCGCACCTACCGCGACGGCATGGACACCCTCACGCGGGCCCTGGCCGAGCGGCTCGACGTGGTCACCGGCCACCCCGTGACCGGTGTGTCCGCGGGCCCGGACGGGGTCAGGCTGGACTCCCCGGCGGGCGCGGTCACCGCCCGCGCGGCCGTGCTGGCCGTGCCCGCCCCGGTCGCGGCCGGGCTCCACCCCGACGCGTCCGGCGTCGAGCGCGCCTACCTGGAGGCCTGCGAGTACGCGCCCATGCTCCGCGTCTCCCTGGTCCTGGACCGCCCGATGGAACCGGCCGGGGCGCGCGGCGGCTTCGCCACCCTGGTGCCCGCCCTGGAGGACCCCCTGCTCAACGTGGTCACCGCCGACCACAACAAGCACCCGGGCCGGGTGTCGGCCGGACGGGGCCTGGTCTCGCTGGTCGCCTCGCCGCGCGGCGCGGCCGAACTCCTCGACGCCTCCGACGAACTGGTGGCGGAGCGGCTCACCGCCCGCGCCGAACACCTGCTGCCGGGCCTGTCCCGGCACGTCGAGGCCGTCCGCGTGCACCGCTTCCGCCACGGCCTGCCCGCCGCGGGGCCGCGCGCGCTGCGCGAGCGCGCCGCCTTCGCCGTCCGCCCGCCCGCCGCCGTGGACTACGCCGGGGACTGGATCTCGCTGCGCCCGTGCAGCGAGGGCGCGGTCTCCTCCGCGGCCACGGCCGCCGCGCGGGTCCTGGCCTTCCTCGCCTCGACGGCCCAGACCCCCGTTCCCACCTCCAGCGAGGAGCGACACAGATGACGCTGTTCACCAAACCCCTCCACCTGGGCACCCTCTTCGACGACCTGGCCGCACGCGGCTCCGCGACCGCCGTGCACCTGAGCAGGCCGCTGGACATCGCCCCCGGCCTGGGCACCGAGCTGGACGTGCCCCGGGTGGCCGAACTGGTGCGCGAGGCGGCCGGATGGCTCGCCGCGGCCGGTGTGCGGCCCGGCGACCGCGTCGCGATCGCCAAGCGCAACCACTGGGACTACGTACTGCTGAACTGCGCCGCGGCACGGTTGGGCGCGGTGCCCGCCTCGCTGTCGGCGCACCTGGAGCCGGATGCTCTGGAGATCCTGCTCAAGCGACTGGACCCGGCGCTGCTGGTCACCGACGCCGCCCTGCTGGCGGCGTCCCGGGACGCGGGGGCCGACCCCGCCGTGCACGCGACCCGCACCCTGGTCCTCGACGGCCCGGCGGGGGACGCGGGTCCGGCAGGAGGCGGGGACGGCGGCCCGGCCGGGGACAGGATTCCGGCCGGGGGCAGGGTTCCCGTTGGGGTAGGGGGTCCGGCCGGAAGCGTCCTGCACCTCGACGACGTGCGCGGCAACGACGCCCCGCCGCCGCGCAGGCCGCACCTGGACGCGCCCCTGGCGATCATGCACACCTCCGGCACCACGGGCGTGCCCAAGCTGGTCCCGCACTCCACCCGCACGATCATGCGCCGCCTGGCCGGGTTCGAGGCGCACCGCTGGCCCGTGCTGGGCAGCCGCCCCGACGACACGGTGACCGGCGCGTACTCCTTCGCGCACGGGCGCGCGCTCGCCTGGACCGCCAGCGTGCTGTGGCTGTCCCCGGGCGCGCTGTCCGTCGTCACCGGCGCCGACTGGGCCGAGGCCGGGCCGCTGCTGGAACGGCACCACCCCACCACCCTGGAGGCCGCCCCCGCGGTCTTCGCGCGCTGGCAGGGCCGGGCCGAGCGGGAGGACGCCCCGTTCGACCGGGTGCGGCTCTACGTCAGCACCTTCGACGCCGTGCACCCGCCGACCGTGCGCGCCTTCCTGGGCGCCACCGGCCACCGGCGCCCGGTGTGGATGCAGGGCTGGGGCCAGAGCGAGACCGGGCCGCTGACCTTCCGGTTCCTCACCCGGCGGGCGCTGGCCGCGGAGAACGAGCGCCACCCGACCACCCGCCACCTGGGCCGCCCCATCCCCACCCGCACCAGGCTGCGCGCGGTCGACCCGCGCACCATGCGCCCCGTCCCGGCCGGGACGCCCGGCCTGATCTTCTGCCGCACCGAGGCCCTGTGCCTGGGCTACGTCGGCGAGGAGGGGCGGTGGCGGTCCAAGCTGGTGGGCGAGTGGTGGAACACCGGCGACATCGGCGTCCTCAGCCGCACCGGCGCACTGCGGTTGGTGGACCGCGAGGTGGACGCCCTGCGCGAGGGCGGCTGCCTGGAGGTGGAGGACGTCGTGGACGACCGCCTGCCCGAGGTGCTGGAGTGCGTCGTCCTGAGCGTTCCGGACGGGCCCCCGGTGCCGGTGGTGGCCACCGAGAGCGGGGGACTGGACATCGTGGCCTGGCGCGGCGCCGTCGCCGACCTGCCCGAACTCGCCGACCCGGTGGCGATGACCTGGGACGAGCTGCCGCGCACCGGCACCGGCAAGGTCCGCCGCTCCGTGCTGCGCGACCACCTGGGCCTGCGCCCCGACACCTGCGGGACGGGGAAGTGGACGTAACCGTGGTACCGACGGACGCGGTCGTGCTTCCGCTGGCCGGGGCCGCAGCGCGGGCGGTGGGCGACTCGGTCGCGCTGCGGATCGCGGCGGCGCGCCTGGAGGCGCTCGGCTGCGCGGTCTCCCGGACCGGCGGGCCTCTGCCCCCGCAGGCACCGGCCGGGTGGATCGGCCTGGTGGCCGTCCCCGGCGGGTGGGGCCCGGGCGGGGACGGCTCGGGCGGAGAGAACCGCTGGGAGGAGAACCCGGGCGAAGCGGGAGCCCGGGTGCTTCCGGTGCCGGTCGGCTGCGCCATCGGCTGGTCCGGACCGGTCGCGGCCCCCATGGCGGGGGAGCGCGACGTCCAGGCCGCCTGCGGGCTGGCGCACCTGCACGGCCGGGCCCGCGGGGCGCCCCGGTTCCTGGGCGTGGACTACGCGTCGGTGTGCGCGGGGGTGCTGGCCGCGCAGGCGGTGGCGGCCTGCGCGCTGGCACTGGCGCGCGGCGGCCCGGCGCTGTCCGCGTCGGTCTCCGCGGCCCAGGCCGCCCTGCTCGCGGCGGGACCCTACGTCGCCGCGGCCACCGCGCCGGGCCAGGGGGCCTCGGCGAGCGGTGTGGGGTCGTTCGGCCGGGAGGTCCCCGGCCCCGATGCGCGCGCGTCCGTGCCCGTTGGGTCAGAAGTGACGCCTGGTACTGAAGCGCCGATGACCAGTGGGGTCACGGACGACACCGGTCAGAACGCTTCCGGGTCCGCCGCGGGCGCGTCCGTGCCCGGTGGGGCAGGGATGACGCCCGGTGCCGGAGTACCGGTGACCGGCGAGGCCGACACCCGCCGGAGGGCTCCCGAGCCCGACGCGGGCTCGTCCGCGCTCAGCGCGGAAGGTCCTGGCACTGGTGGTGGCCGTGGTGCGTCCGTGTCCGGAGCCGCCCCGCCGTTCCGCTCCGCCGACGGGGCGCGCTTCGAGATCGAGACCCTGGACGCCGAGGTCTGGCTTCGGTTCTGGACCGATCTGGGCGCCGCCCCGGCCGCGATCGCCGCCGGGTGGCCGCCCTTCCAGCGCCGCTTCGCCACCGCGGTGTGCCCGCTGCCGCCCGAACTGTCCGCCGCGATCGCGGCCGTTGACCTCGCCCGGGTCCGCCTGGCCGCCCGGAACGCGGGTATGAGCCTCGCCCTCGTCCTCGAGGTCCGGGACGCCGAGGAGCCCGCCCCGGCCTCGGAGTGGCGGCTGCGCGCGCAGGACGCCACCGGCGTCCCGGTTCCCGCCCTGGCGCCGCTCGGCCCCGACGCCACCGCGCCCCTGGCCGGACTGCGGGTGGTGGAGGCCAGCAACCGCGTGCAGGGCCCGCTCGCCGGGCTGCTGCTCGCCATGCTCGGCGCCGAGGTGGTGCGGATCGAACCCCCGGGCGGCGACCCCATGCGCGGGGTGGCGCCGATGGCGGGGGACTGCTCCGCCCGGTTCCTGGCCCTGAACCGGGGCAAGGGCGCGGTCGAGATCGACCTCAAGACCGCCGCCGGGCGCCGGGCCGCCCGGGACCTCGCCGCCACGGCCGACGTCCTGCTCTACAACTGGCCGCCCGGCCGCGCCGAGGGGTTCGGCCTGGGCCCCGACGACCTCGCCGAGCGCGCCCCCGGCCTGGTCCACGTGCACGCCGACGGGTGGGGCGGCCGGGCGCCCGAACCCGGAGCGCTGGCCACCGACTACCTGGTCCAGGCGCACGGCGGGGTGGCCGACCTCCTGGCCGGACCCGGGCAGGAGCCCGCGCCGTCCCTGCTCACCCTCACCGACGTGCTCGGCGGGATCCTCGCCGCCGAGGGGGCGCTGGCCGCGCTGCTGCTGCGCACCCGCACCGGTGCCGGGGCCCGTGCCCGGACCGCGCTGTCGGACGCGGCCCGGCTGCTGCGCCGCGCCGGACGCGGCACCGCGTCCGGGGGGAGGGATGGCACCGAACCCGAGCCCGGGCGACGGAGCGGCCCCATTCCCGGGGAACGGAGTGCTCCCGCGCCCGAGCGACGAGGCGGCACCACACCGGAGGGAAGGGGCGGCACCGCGCCCGGGAAGCGCGGCGGTCCCGTCCCCGTGGAGGACCTGGCGGCGATGGCCGCCGCACCGGCGTTCGCGGCGGGCTTCGACACGGNTCGACACGGTCGGCGGCGCGTCCTGCGTCCGGGCCCCGTGGGGTTTCGCGCCCGCCGCCGACGCCCCGAGCGCCGAGACGGGGCTACGCGACGCTGCCGCACGCTGGGACGCGCCCGTCCGGAACGCCCCTGCTCCCAGCGTCACCGTCGGCGCCCACAGTGGCACCAGCGGCAGGACCACCGGTCCAGAGATCTCACACGCCACACCGTCAACGTCTCCGGACGACGTCCCGGCCGCCCACACGCCTGCGGAGAACCGATGACCTGGACCTCGTCCAACGGACTCGTGCTGTCCGACCTCGTCCCGGCCGACCTGCGCGCCCGGTGGACCGCGCGCGGCTGGTGCCCGGGCCGGGACCTGTACACCCTCTTCCGCGAGCACGCGCTCGCGCACCCCGGACGCGACGCCGTCATCGACGACCGCGGCACGCTCGACTACGCCGGGCTGGACGCCGCCGTGCGCCGCGCCGCCGCCGCGCTGGCCGCCGGGGGAACGGGGGAGCGGGACGTCGTCGGCGTCCTGCTGCCCAACGGACGCGAGGCCGTCGTGGCCGAACTCGCCGTCGCCGCCGTCGGCGCGGTCGCGCTGCCCGTCCCCGACGGCCGCTCCCCGGCCGACGTGCGCAGCCTGCTGGCCCGTTCCCGGGCCGCCGACATCGTCACCACCCCGGAGCGGGCCGAGCGGATCCGCCGCACGGACCCGCCACCGACCCCGCACCGGGTGTGGACGTTCGGCCCGGCCCGCCCCGGGACGCGCAGCCTGGACCGGCCCGACGCCGGGACGGTCCGGGACTGGCGTCCCGCGCGGCCCGACCCCGAGTCCCCGGCCCGCGTCCTGGTCTCCTCCGGCTCGGAGGGCGAACCCGGCATGGTCGCCTACAGCCACAACGCCATGGCGGGCGGCCGGGGCAACTACGTGGCGGCGCTGCACACCGGACCCGGGCCCATGCGCAACCTCGTCCTGGTCTCGCTGGCCTCCTCCTTCGGCTCCTGCGGGGTGCCGGTGACCCTGGCCCGGCTCGGCGCGACACTGGTGGTCCTGCCCCGCTTCGACCCGGCCGCCGCGCTGCGCGTGATCGAGCGGCACCGCCCCACCCACCTGATCGGGGTGCCCACCATGCTGCGGCGGATCGCCGCGCTGCCCGAGCGGGCCGACACCTCGTCCCTGCGCGCGGTGGTGGCCAGCGGCGCCCCGCTGCACCAGGAGGTCCGCGACGCCTGCGCCGCCCGCTTCGGGCGGCCCGTGGTCAACGTCTACGGCTCCACCGACGGGGTCAACTGCCACACCGCCCGCCGACCCGAGGCGTGGGAGCCCGGCCTGGCCGGACACCCCGCCCCCGACGTGGCCGAGGTGAGCATCCGCGATCCGCGGGGGCTCCCGGTTCCGCAGGGGGAGACCGGCGAGATCTGGGCCCTGGGCCCCATGACACCGCTGTGCCACGTCGCCGCGCCCGGCCTGGACGCCGAGCGGCGGGCCCCGGGCGGGTGGGTGCGCACCGGCGACCTGGGCCGACTGGAACCCGACGGCGCGCTGCGGGTGGTGGACCGCCTGCGCCGGACGGTGATCCGGGGCGGCGTCAACATCTTCCCGGCCGAGGTGGAACGAGAACTCGGCGCGCACCCCGCCCTCGCCGAGGCCCACTGCGTCCCTGTCCCCGACCCTGACCTGGGCGAGCGCATGTGCGCCTGCGTGTCCCCCGTCCAGGGCGCCGCCGCGCCCTCCCCGCAGGAGCTGATCGCCTTCCTGCGCGACGAACGCGGCCTGGACGCCCGCGCGCTGCCCGAACACGTGCTCGTGCTGCCCGAACTGCCGCTCGGCCCGACCGGGAAGGTGTGCACGGCCACCCTGACCCGCGTCGCGGCCGAGGCCGTCGCCGCGCACCGCCCGCCGTCCCGACCTGCCGGACCGACCCGACCGGCCCCGACGATCCGACCGACCGACCCGACACCGAAGGGGGAACCGGTGACCGACACCGCCGCCGAGGACCAGCGCTACGTCTTCGACAACCACAGCGAGCACGCCTTCGACCAGCACCGCTTCCTGGCCGCCGCCTACGACCCCATGACCACCGAACGCCTGGAGCAGACCGGGGTCGGCCCGGGGTGGAACTGCCTGGAGGTGGGCGCCGGAGGCGGCAGCGTCGCGCTCTGGCTGGCCGACCGGGTCGCCCCGGGCGGGAGCGTGCTGGCCACCGACATCAAGCCCGAGCGCATTCCCGCCACCGAGGGGCTGGAGGTCGTCCGGCACGACGTGGTCCGCGACCCGCTGCCCGAGGCCGCCTTCGACCTCATCCACTCCCGGCTGGTGCTGCTGCACATCCCGGAGCGGATCGCGGTCCTGGACCGGCTGGTGCGCGCCCTCAAGCCCGGCGGCGTGCTCCAGCTCGACGAGTTCGACATCACCTACGGCCCGGCGCTGCTCATGCCCGACGCCGAGTCCCAGAAGCTCTACGAGGAGTTCCAGGAGGCCAAGACCAGGCTGATGATCCGCGCCGGGGCCGATCCGGCCTGGGGGCGCAACGCCGCCGAGGCGATGCGCCGAGCGGGCCTGGTCGACGTCGACCCCCGGCCCCGGCTGGAGCTGTGGGAGGCCGGATCGCCCGGCGTGCACCTGATCGCGCACCACACGCGTCACCTGCGCGACGCCTTCGTGGACGAGGGGATGACCGACGAGCGGCTCGCCGAGGTGCGCGCGCTCCTGGCGGACCCGTCCTTCCGGGCCAGCTCCTGCGCGATCTACTCGGTCCAGGGCCGCCGCCCCCGTTAGCGGGCTGGCCGCGCGTGTGAGGGGTGCGGCTCGGGAGGCCCCCGCCGTGCTGCCCCTGGAGCGTCCGCCAGCAGGTGCCGGATGTGGACTGGCCGGAAACGTTGCTGATGTGGCGCAAGTGCTCTGACCTGAGATGATCTTGTACTTATAGCGAGTTTGGAGTGCCGAACCTCGCTATAAGTACAAGATCACGCGGGTGACACCGGCCGGGCCGGGACGCACGCCGTCTGTCGGCGGTGTCGGCTAGGTTGCCCGTGTACCGAGGGCAGTGTCCGAGGAGGGGCGGCCATGGCAGGAACACCGAGGCGCGTCGACCGCGGGAGCAGGACGGTCCGCGCCCCCGCTGCGGCGGTCTACGCGGCGATGACCGAGCCGGACGCCCTCGCGGCCTGGCTGCCGCCGGAGGGCATGACCGGCCGGATCGACCGCTTCGAGCCGTGGCCCGGGGGCGGTTACCGCATGGTGCTGACCTACCTCGACCCGGAGGCGGGGCGGGGCAAGACCTCGGAGACGGAGGACGTCACCGAGGTCGCCTTCGCCGAGCTGGTGCCCGGTGAGCGGGTCGTGCAGCGGATCGACTTCGAGTCGCCGGACCCCGACTTCGCCGGGACGATGACGATGACCTGGACCCTCACCGCGAACCCGGAGGGCACCCTGGTCACCGTCGAGGCCGCCGACGTGCCCCGGGGCATCGACCACGCCGTCCACGAGGAGGCCCTCGCCTCGTCCCTGGCCAACCTCGCGGCCCACGTGGAGCGGTGACACGACGAGCGGTGACATGTGGAGCGGCGGGGCGCCCGCCCCGGCGGGCGGGCGCCCCGGTCTCCTGAGGTCGGGTCCGGCCCTCTGAGGCCGGGCCCGACCGTGTGCGGTCAGGCTCGGTCGTCCCCGGTCAGCCCCGGCGCTCCCGACCCCTCACCCGTGCTCCGGCTCAGCCATCCGCGGCCAGGTCCGGCGGCCCCGACCGCCCCGACGTCCTCCGCTCCCTCACCCGTGCTCCGGCCCGGCGGCGCCGGTGCCCAGGTAGGCCAGGATCCCGGCGACGGCCGCCCGGGTCCCCGTGGCCAGCGTCGGCTCCATGAGCGGGCCGAAGTACGGGGAGTGGTTCACCGGGGGCTCTCCCGCGTCGAGGTCGAACCCGCCGAACATCCAGTAGACGGAGGGCACGCCGATGGAGTCGGCGAGGTGTCCGAAGTCCTCGCTGCCCATCACCGGCTCACCGGCGACCACGTTCTCCTCCCCGAGCCCGGCGCGCAGCGCCGACTCGATCCGCCCGGCCGCCACCGGGTCGTTGTGGCAGCGGGGGAAGGTGTAGATCTCCTCGACCAGCGGTTCGGGGGCGTTGGAGGCGGCCGCCTCGGCGGTGATGATCCGCCGCACCGCGGCGAGCACCGCCTCGCGCACCGGCTGCTCGAACGTGCGGATGTTGAGGGTGAACTCCGCCCGGTCCGGGATGATGTTCTCCTTCAGCCCGGCGTGGAAGGTGCCGGAGGTGATCACGGCGGGCGAACGCGGGTCCAGCTCGCGTGACACGACCGTCTGCAAACGGGTGATCACGTGCGCGCCGAGCACGATCGGGTCGATCGAGGACTGCGGCTGCGAACCGTGGGACTGCTTGCCGTACAGCGTCACCCGCAGCGCGTCGGCCATGGCCATGGCGGTGCCGTGGCTGATCATCGCCGTCCCGGCTGCCAGCGGCATCACGTGCTGGCCGAGGACGACCTCGGGGCGCGGCGCGCGCTCCCACAGGCCGTCGTCGACCATCGCCCGGGCGCCCGCCGCGGTCTCCTCCCCGGGCTGGAACACCAGGACCAGGGTTCCGGCCCACGCACCGGTGCCCTCCAGCAGCATCCGGGCCGCCGTGAGCAGGGAGGTGACGTGGGTGTCGTGCCCGCAGCCGTGCATCACGGGCACGACGGTGCCGTCGTCGAGGGTGCCGGTGGCCGTGCTGGCGTAGTCCAGCCCGGTGTCCTCGGCGATGGGCAGTGCGTCGGTGTCGGCGCGGAAGGCCACCACCGGCCCCTCGCCGTTGCGGATGACGCCGACCACCCCGGTGCCGCCGCAGCGGAAGTTCGCCACGCCCAGCTCGTCCAGCTCGGCGGCGATGAAGTCGGCGGTGGCGTGTTCGCGCATGGACAGTTCGGGGTGGGAGTGCAGGTGCCGGTAGATCCGGTGCATGCGCTCGGTGTCCGGGGCGGCTGGCAGGGAACCGGGTGCGGTCTCGGGTCGGGCGGTCATGTCAGCGGCCTTCCTTCGAGTGGGCGGTGTCTCGGGCGCCGGGGTCGTCCGCGCCGGAGACGCTGGTGTCAGGAGTGTTGGTGTCGGCGGCGTCCGCGTCGTGAGTGTTCGTGTCGGCGGCGTCCGTGCCGTGGACGCCGGTGTCGCTGGCGTTCGCCCCGCTGGTGTCCGTGGCGGAGGCGTCCGTCCCGGGGACGGGCCGGTCCCCGCCCGGGGCCGCGTGGACGACGCGGCGGTCCCGGAGGAACCAGGACAGCACCATCGTCACCGCCACGCACAGGGCGGTGGAGAACAGGGCCAGGCCCGGGACCAGGGCGAGCACGCAGAACTGGATGCCCAGCGCGGTCACGACGGCGACGGCGGCGGTCCGGGGCTGGCGCATGGTGGCGAAGCACTGCACCAGCACCGCCCCCATGACGGCGGGGAGGATGTACAGCCGCGCCACCTCGATCAGCGCGGGCGGCAGCACCGAGACCAGCCAGGTGCCCAGCAGGCCCACCCCGACGAGGAGGGAGGTCAGGTGCACGGTCGCGGCGCCGCAGATGGCCAGGACCGCGGTCAGGTCGCCGCGCCGCGTCCCGGGTCTGGCGTTCACGCTGGCCTGGGCGACGACGGCCGCGGGCAGCAGCTTGTTGGAGATGTTGCCGACCATGAAGGCCTGGTACATCGCGGCCGGGCCGAGGATGGGGAAGTAGGTCAGCGGTTCCAGCAGCCAGAACACGCCGAACGTGGCGGCGACGGCGATGAACGCCACCCAGATCCGGGACGCGTCGAGGTCGAGCCCGCCGAACACGACCAGGTACGCGGGCCCGGCCAGGGACAGGAGCAGGCCGACGAACATGGTCAACCGGCCCCACCGGGACGTCGTTTTCTCGAACCTCGCCATGCTGGCCTCGGCCCGTCCGGAGACCTCCGTGCTCATACTCTCTCCTTCTCCGTTGCCGGGGTTCACGTTGAGGTTCACGCTGGGTGGAGCAGGTAGGCGACCGCCAGGGCCGTGATGATGGAGAAGCCCAGGGCCCACTCCTTGAGCCAACGCGCGTCGAGGAGCCTGGCCAGGTACAGGCAGGCGGCCATGACGGCGGCGGAGGCCAGGACGGTGACCGCGTGGACGGCGGACTTGGGCACCTCGGTGACCGCCAGCATGCTGAACGCCCCCAGCAGGGCGGCGCACGAGATGACCGCCATGACGGCGGGGTTCACCGCTCCCAGCTTCTTGCCGCCGCGTGCGAGCAGGGGGGTGAGCAGCAGGGTGGCGAGCATCCACATGCCGCCGGACAGGCTCATGGCGACGAAGGCCAGGGCGAAGACGGACGGGTCGTAGCCGGGCCCGCCCAGGGTCGCCCCGGCGGTGCCCGCCGCGATGCCGGCCGACGCGACCTCGGTGCTCGCCGACCCGATCAGCCCGATGCGCACGAGCACGGCGGGCGTGCCGAAGAGCGCCATCAGGGCGACGGCCACCAGGACGACGGCGAGCGAGGGGCCGATCGAGGCCACGGCACCGGCGCGGTAGGCGTTCCTGAGGTCGGCCCGGCTCATCCCGACCCCGGGTCCGGCCGTGCGGGCGGCCCGCATGTAGATGAGGCTCTGGGCGAAGATGACGGCGAAGACGCCGAGCGCGCACAACCAGATCACCGGGGAGTTGGCGACCGCCAGGATGTCGGCGGGTCCGTCGGCGCTCGGTGCGGCCGTGTTCGGGGGTGCCATGGCTTCGGACGCTCCTTCTCGCGTATGACGCAGAACACACTCTCGGGCCCTGATTTCGACAACCCTCAGGTAGACGCGTCAGAAGTGGCAATACCTGCGAGAAAACGACACGAAGATGGCCGTTTCCCCCGAAGTGCGGCGCATCGATCGGGCGCTGTTCCGGATCGCCCGGCCGCGCCGCAGACTGGGGCGCGGCAGTCCGGAAGGCACCGGAGCGGCGAGGAAGTCGGAGAACGGCCCATGAACGAGATTCAGCAGATGACGGCGACGGCCCTGGTCGGCGCGATCCGCCGCCGGGAGGTCTCCGCGAGGGAGGCCGTGGACGCGCACCTGGAGCGGATCGGGGAGGTCAACCCGGCCGTCAACGCCGTGGTCACCGTGGCGGCGGAACAGGCCCGCGCCGCAGCCGAGGCCGCGGACCGGCTCACCGTCTCCGGCGCCGACCTGCCGCCCCTGCACGGACTGCCCATGACCCACAAGGACACCCACGCGGTGGCCGGGATGCGCAGCACCAACGGCTCGCGCGTGTTCGCGGACCACGTGCCCGCCGAGGACGACCTGGTCGTCGCCCGGCTGCGCGCCGCGGGCGTCGTCGCCACGGGCAAGTCCAACGTCCCGGAGTTCGGGGCCGGATCGCACACCTTCAACGAGGTCTTCGGCACCACCACCAACCCCTACGACCCCGCGCGCAGCGCGGGCGGCTCCTCCGGCGGGGTGGCCGCGGCCGTCGCCGCCGGTGTCCAGCCGCTGGGCGAGGGCTCGGACATGGGCGGCTCACTGCGCATCCCGGCCTCGTTCTGCAACGTGGTGGGCCTGCGCCCGTCCTACGGTGTGATCCCCGCCCCCTCTCCGGGCAACGACGGGGCGTGGCTGGGCCGCACGGGCCCGATGGCCCGCGAGGTGTCCGACATCGCCCTGTTCATGTCCGCGGTCGCCGGGCCCTCGGACCGGGTCCGTCCCCCGGCTCCGCTGACGGGCGCCGACTTCTCCGGTCCGGTGAACGGCGACCTGCGGGGCGTGCGGGTCGCCTGGAGCCCGGACCTCGGGCTCGGCATCCCCGTGGAACCGGAGGTCCTGGAGGTGCTGACGCGGCGGCTGGCCGTCTTCGAGGAGGCCGGTGCCGTCGTGGAGGAGGCCGCTCCGGACCTCACCGGAGCCGACGAGGTCTTCCGCGTCACCCGCGCCCTGGACTTCGCGGCCAACCTGGGCCCGCTCGTGCGCGAGCACCGCGGCCTCATCAAGCCCGAGGTGGTCTGGAACGTGGAGTCCGGCTGGGAGCTGAGCGCGCAGCGGATCATCGACGCCGCCGCGGCGCGGACCCGGCTGGCCGCCGCGGTCCGGGACTTCCACGCGCGCTACGACCTCCTCCTCAGCCCGGCCGCGCAGGTGGTGCCCTTCGACGCCCGGCTGCGCTACCCCTCCGCGGTCAACGGCGTCGAGCCCGAGACCTACCTGGACTGGATGCGCTCGGCCTGCGTGCTCTCCGCCACCGGTCTTCCGGTGCTGGCGATGCCCGCGGGGTTCACCCCGGCCGGGCTTCCGGTGGGGTTCCAGATGTCGGTGGACCACTACCGCGACGTGGCGCTGCTGCGCTACGCCAAGGCCTTCGAGGACCGCACCCGGTGCGTCGACCACCGGCCGCGGACCGGCGCGGGCACGGGCCAGGACGTGCGCCCGGTGACGACGGTGGCCGCGGGGTAGGCGGAGGACGCCGAGGAGGCTGCCGGGGGTGCCTGCGGGGGATGTCCGTCGGGGCCGTTCGGTTCCGGCGGGTCCGGTCCGGGTGGGTCCGGTGCGGGCGGTCCGGTTCCGGCGGGTCCGGTGCGGGCGGGTCCGGTCCAGTCGGGTGCCCGGCTCGGGGGGCCCGCCTGCCTCAGCCGACGCCGAGCATCCTGCCGCCGCGTTTGCGTGCGTGCAGCACCAGGGTGGTCTCCACGGCGTCGACCCCGGCGGCCCAGGGCGATTCGGTGATGAACCGGTAGAGCGAGGCGCTGTCCTGGACGGTCACGTTGGCCACGATCTGGTGGTCGCCCGCCAGCGCGGCCGCGTACCGGACCTCCCGTGTCCCGGCCAGTTCCCGGCCGATCTCGTCCATCCGGTTCGGCAGCGCCCGGATCCAGAGCACGGCCTCCACCGGAAGTCCCACCAGCGCGGGCTCCACCAGGGCGCGCAGGTGGACGTGGCCGCGGCGCAGCAGCCAGTCGGTACGGCGGGGGGNGTCTCGGAGACTCCCGTGCGCCGGGCGATCTCCTCGAAACCGGCCCGGCCGTTCTCCGCCAGCACCTCGGCGATCCGCAGGTCCTGGGCCGTGAGTTCGTCGCTGTCGGGGAAGTCGGTGTGGTCGGGTGAGTAGCCGGAGGTCAGGGCGGCGGTCTGGGCAGCGGTGAGGGGGCCGAAGCGCCAGCCCCTGATGGTGCGGAAGTAGCGCAGGATCGGATAGGTCACCGCGGCGCGCAGCCCGACCGTGGCGGGGATCTCGGTGCCGAGCACCTTCGGCAGCATTCCGGCGTCGAACATCAGCTCGGCGACGCAGTCGGTGGCGCCGGTGGTCATGTAGGCGAAGTTGCAGTCGGCGCGCTGGGCCAGCGCCTCGGTGGTCGTGCGCGCGGTCCCGGGCGCGCAGCGGATCCGCAGCACCACGGAGTCCGCGTGGGGGAGCATTCCGGCGACGGTGACGTCGCCGGAGGCCAGCAGCTGGTTGCCGCGCCGAGCGACGGTGCGCTCGGGCTCGCCGAGCACCGCGGCGATCCTGCGCCACGAGGCCCGTCCGTCGACCTGTAGGGCGGCGGCGATGCGCCGTTCCAGTCCGTCCAGGACGCGAGTCATCTCAGCACGCCTTTCGCGGGGTCCGACCAGGTGAGGACGACCGTACCGGGTCGGTTCCGCGCGGCGGAGGCCGGGGATCTCCTGCGTCTTGGGCACCGCCGTCCACCGCGCCCACGGGCTCACCGAGACAACCGAGCCCGCCCGGCCCTGCCGGGAGTGGACCGGCCGTGGCGCGGACGGGGGTGCGCGCGGCGGGCGCCATGGACCCTCAGCCGTCGGCGGCCAGGCGGCCCAGGCGTTCCTCCACCTCTTCTGCGCGCGGGTCGTCGTGGTCGCGCAGGTACTCCAGGGCCGCGTTCCACGCCTCCCGGGCCGCGGCGGCGTCGCCCAGTTCGGCTCGGGCGTCGCCCAGACCCAGCAGCGCGACCGCCCGGCTGTCCCGGTCGTCGCGCTCCTCGAAGACCCGGACGGCCGCCTGGTACTCCGCGACGGCCTCGGCGGCACGCCCCGAACCGGTGAGGCTCCGGCCCAGGGTGCACCGCGCCCATGCCACGCTCCACACGTCACCGATGTCGTCGAACACACCGACCGCCGCACGGCAGTGGTCGAGCGCCCCATCGAACTGACCAAGGTCCGCGCCGAAGTCGGCCAGGCTGAGCAGTCCCATCGCCTCGCCGCGCTGTTCGCCCGCCTCACGGAAGACCGCGATGGCCCGCTCGACGTGTTCGGCGGCGGTCCCGTCGCGCTCACCGCGCTGCCAGGCCACCACACCCAGTTGGCGCAGCGCGAACCCCTCCATCCACGGGTCACCGGTCCCCTGGTCGGCCTCCAGGGCGGACTCGTAGTGCCGCACGGCCGCGTCGAGGTCGCCCAGCAGCCACTGGGCGTCGCCCATGCCCAGATGGTTGCGGGCGAGTCCGAAGGCGTTGCCCGCGTTCTCGGCCGCCCGGAGGCCGACCGCGTGCAGGTCGCGCCACTCGTGCCAGTGCCGGTGCAGTTCGAACAGTGGGTAGATCGTCGCGGGCAGCCGCCAGGCGGTGTCGTGGTGGCCGTGGTCCAGGGCGGCCTGCGCCACGGCCACGAGGTTCGTGCGCTCGGTCTCGAACCAGGCCAGCGCCTCACCCACCGAGCCGAAGCCGGGTAGTTCCTCGGGCTGCCCATCGCCCGGCACGACGGGGAAGTTGGGGTGTTCCACGAGTTGCGCCCGTGCGGCGGTGTGCGTGTACCACAGGGCCACCCTCCCGACGGCTTCGCTCGCCGCCCCCGGTTCCTCCTCAGCGCGGACCCGCTCGACCGCGTACAGGCGGACCAGGTCGTGCAGCCGGTAGCGGTCCTCGCGCGGGCGCTCCACGAGGTTCGCACGGGTCAGGCGGTCCAGAAGCCTTCGGGCCTCTGCCTGCGGGGTGTCGGTGAGCGCGGCGGCGGCTCCGGGGGAGAACTCCGCACCCGGGTGCAGGCCCAGACGCCGGAAGAAGCGGGCGGTGTCCTCGTCCAGGGCTTGGTAAGAAGCCGTCATCACGGCGCGCAGGTCAGTCAACTCGTCCTCCTCGGCGAGGGCGTCCAGACGGGATTCCTCGGCGGTCAGTTCGGCCACCAGATCGCTCAGCGCCGCGTCCGGCCGGTCGAGCAGCCGCGCAGCGGCCCCACGGGAAACCGGGAAGGATGGTGCCGTTTCTGCCAGAGGACGACGGCACCGGGCTCGGTAGATGCTCCGGGGCCCGGTACCGAAGGGGGTCAGACCTGTCTCTGGCGGTGGCGTTCGACGGCGGCGAGAACGACCTCGGGGGAGATGCGGACCGCGGTTTCCCCGGGCAGGGGGTTCTCCACCTTCGCCCAGTCCTCCGGTGCCAGAGCGGGGCCCTGGACGACGAACTCTCCGGTGTCGCTGAGGTAGACCGAGGGGCAGCCCTTGCCTCCGGACGCCGGGTCCTTGGCGAGCAGTTCCAGTTCCATGGATCTCCGTTCAGGCTTTGCGAGGGGGCTTCAGGGGACGCCGAAACTAGCACGCAAGCCTTGCGCCGCAGGGGTTCTGACCGTTTCCGGTCCGCGCGGTCCTGTCCCCTTCTCTGTGCCTGTTCCCCTCCCTTCCCTGGCTTCTCGTCGGACACGAGCGCGTACAGCTCTACGGGGTCCATGGCCGGTTCTCCTTTCCTTCTCAGCGGTGTGGCGGGCGGGGCGCCGTGACCGGTGATCGGCCGCGGCGCCCCTGAGGGGTCAGGGGTTCTGGTGGAACCCACGGAAGGGTGAGGTGTCCGGTGCTCCTGTGGCGGCGGTGACCGCGCGGAGCAGTTCCTCTGGGGTGTCGGCGCAGACCAGCCGCATACGGCCGGTGTGCGCGGCCCAGTACTGGCGGGTGTGCTGGCCGAACCAGACCGTCCAGCCGTGGTGGCGCAGCGCCGCGAGCCTGCTTTCAGGGCCGGGGCTCTGGGTGGGCGCGGGCGTTGGAAGGCTGGAATCGCGTCCGGGTTCCGGGCTGGCGATGGGGCTCAGCCGCCTGGGGAAGACCTCTGGCCGCCGGGCCTCTGCCACGGCGGTCACCGGGCGGGCTTCCGCTGCGGAGACAGAGCCAGGGCCCGGCGCAGGGCGGTCGGGTCGCTGGCGGTGACCAGGTCGGCCGGGCAGGGGCAGCACCGGCGAGCCAGGGTGGCGACGAAGACCGGGCGTCCCGCTTCGTCGTGGAACTCGCAGATGAGGTGGTCCGGGAAGTCGCCGCGCAGGCGACGGATCTCCGGGCTGGGATAGAGGCCGTAGCCGGGCACGGTTCACCACCCGCTCTGGTTTCGCAGGGCCGTGCGGGGCTCCGGGACCGTGGGTGGCTGCTGCGGCGTCCGGGACTGCGCGGTCCTCTGCCGGGGCAGCCTGAGCGGCCGGGTGGGACTCATCGGCCGGTCTCGCCGGTCCGAGTCCCACTCCAGGGTGAAGAAGACGGCCGGTCCGTGCGGGGTGCGCTCGACGCCCCAGGTGTCGGCCAGGGCGTTGACGAGGAAGAGGCCACGTCCGTGCTCGGATTCGGGGTCGGCCGGAACCGCCTGGAGGGTGGGGATGCGGGTGTCGTCGCAGCCGCGCACGGAGATGCGGAGGCAGTGGGCGGAGACGAACACCGAGACGAGGAACGCCCCGCCGCGTGCTCCGGCGGGGGAGTGCAGCAGGGCGTTCGTGGCGAGTTCGCTCAGGATCAGGAGGGCGTCCTGGGCGGGGGAGTCGGGGGTCTGTGCCAGCTCCAGACGCCGGGAGAGCCAGTCGCGCGCGTCCTTGACGGCGGACAGCGCGCCGGGGAAGCGCCCGAGGTAGCGCCGAAGCTCGGGCCGCCGAGGGGGTTCGGGCATGGGAGTACTACGGTTGTCCAAGGTCCTCACCTGTCCTTACCAGGTTGTGGGCTCAGGCCCTGCCCGGACGGTGCAACGTCCGGGCAGGGCCGTTTTAACGCCACAGAGATCGCACTCGGTAGTCACCTAGGTGCACATCGCTGTCGCACAGTCATAGTCCATCACGTCTTGGCCATGTGCAAGGTGCATTTCGAAAAAAGCTGATGGAAGATGAAGGGGTTCGCTACGCTCTCGGCATGAAGAGTCCAACGGTGGGGCGCTGGCAGTTGGCCCAAGAGCTAGGGAAGCTGCGAGGAGAGAGGCCCCGCGATCGGGTGGCCAAGGCCATCGACGTGGCTCCGAGCAGTATCACCAGATGGGAAGATCCCAGCGGAGCGATCCCGCGGCGTCGAGACCTGCATGCGCTGCTGGAGTACTACGAGGTGCCAGACGAGGAGGTCGGCCGCTATCTGGAGCTACGCGAACGCGCGCGGGAGTCCGGGTGGTGGCAGCGCTACGGCATCAAGGGCGGCTACGGCACCTACATCGGCTTGGAGAGTGACGCGCGGAAGATTCAGCGCTACGACGCCATCCACATCCCTGGCCTGTTCCAGACCGAGGACTACCAGCGCGCTATGGCGGCAGGAAGCATGGCAGACGCCAGCCATGAGGAGATCGACAGGCTCATCGGGGTTCGAAAAGAGCGGCAACGCGTTTGGATGGACAACCGGCCGCAGACCTGGGCCATTATCGATGAGGCGGCGATCCATCGGGTAGTAGGTGGCCCTGAGGTGATGCGTGCCCAACTCGAGCATGTGATTGCGCTCATGGGAGAGCCCCACGTGACCGTTCAGCTACTCCCGTATGAGATCGGTGCGCATGCAGCGATGGAGACAGGGCCGTTCACGGTACTTGACGTTGGAACTCTCAGCGTTGTCCATGTGGAGCAGTACAAGAGCATTCTGTTTCGTGATGACCCTCGGGAGGTGGAGGAGCATCTGAGCGTGCTCGATAAGCTACGTATGGAAGCTTATGGGGACGCGAAGACCAAGATTGGTCTACGTAACGCACTGAGGTGAAATTTGAGAGATCAGTGGTACAAGAGCAGCTACTCGAAAGCGAGCGGGGAGTGTGTTGAAGCTGCTCACTTCATCTCAGGGGAGCACGGTATGCGTGACTCCAAACGGCCTGTTCAAGGGCACCTGATGTTTGCGTCGTATGAGTGGAGTACCTTCATCTCCTCCTTGGGGACTGAGGAGTCTGCCAAGCTGGCGTAGACGTTGCTGCCTGAGCTCGGAGAGGTCCCATGTTCGGAGATCTGGTCTTTCGCAAGTCGTCTTACAGTGGCGCGGGGAATAACTGTGTCGAGGTGGCGAGTTGGCGGAAGAGCAGCCACAGCGGCGGCGGTAAGGACTGTGTCGAGGTGGCGGACGTCGAATCCGGCGCGTATGTCCGTGACTCCAAGCAACCTGACCTGGGCCACCTGTCCTTCGCCTCAGCCGAGTGGCACACCTTCGTCTCCTCGTTGAAGGCAGCGGCAGCGGGCACCAACTCCTGACGCCTCCGCCCCTCCCGGATCCCCGCGACATCGTGCCCCGGAAGCCTCACTGCTTCCGGGGCTTCGTAGTGCCCGGCTTCCAACAGGCCCCGCTCCCCGCTCCTCCCGGAGATCGTTGCAACAACTCGGGGCTCGCAGCCGTACTGCGGAACCCCGTCCCTTTCAGACCGTAGTCGCACGACTACCGTAAAAACGTTTTTCGTGTTAGCTTCCGATGCAATGGGAGCGCTCCCCAACCCCCCACTCCTTCCGGACACCGCCGTCCGGAGTTCGCACAGAGGAGCAGCAGTGCCCATCAACCCCCCACGCCCCGGTTCCTCCGGCGCGCCCCGGACCGCGCCGCCGTCATCCCCGCCCTCCCCCAGGACCCCCTCCCGCCGCCCCCTCGCGCGCCTGCGAAGGTTCCTGTACTCCGCCCTGACCGTCGTGCTCTGCACGAGCGGCCTCTCCGCCGCCGCCGTCACCCCCGCCCAGGCCGCCGACATCGACACCGGCGCCTACTACGTCCTGCGCAACCAGCACAGCGGCCTGGTCGCCGACGTCGAGAGCGCCGGAACCCAGGACGGCGCCCGGATCATCCAGTGGGAACGCACCGACCGCCCCTGGCAGCAGTTCCGCTTCGTGCCGTCCGGCGACGGCTACTACCGCCTCGTCAACCGCAACAGCGGTAAGGCCATCGACGTCTGGGAGCACTCCACCGCCAACGGTGCCGAGATCCGCCAGTTCACCGACCTCGGCGGCGCCAACCAGCAGTGGCGCCCCGTCGACACCGGCAGCGGCGTCCAGCTGATCAACCGCCTCAGCGGCAAGGCCCTGGAGGCCTGGGAGTGGAGCACCACCCCGGGCGACCGCCTGTCGCAGTACGACTCCCTCGGCGGCGCCAACCAGGTCTGGGACCTGGTCCGCGTGGACGACACCGGCGGTGGCGGAGGCGGGGGAGACGGTGACTGCGGCAGCGGTTCCCACCACGCCGAGGCCGTCCAGAACGGCTCCACCTGGACCGCCCGCAACGGCGGCAGCACCGTCTACACCGGCGGCGACATGCTCGCCGCCATGCGCGCGGCCGTCGGCAGCCTCGACTCCGGCCGCACCTCCCAGCAGCGCGTGGTGGTGCGCGGCTCCGGCTCCATGCCCGCCAACACCTCGCTCGACCTGCCCAGCCACACCTCACTGGAGGTCTGCGGCACCGTCCACGTGTCCGGCTCGGTGGGCGCCGACCACGCCGCCGTCCGGATCCGGAACGCCCAGAACGTCTCCGTCCCCCACCTGTCCGTGACCGGCTCGCCGTACTTCGGCGTCTTCGTGCGCGGCTCGCAGAACGTCCACTTCGGCCAGATCGACCTGCGCCTGTCCAGCGGCATGGGCATGCGCATCGACAGCCGGGGCAGCGACGCCAACCGCACCACGCGCGACGTCAGCATCGACGACGTGTACGTCTCCGGCGCCAGCGACCACGGCGTGGAGACCTACAGCGTCGACGGCCTGGACATCGGCACGGTCACCGCCAGGAACGTCGGCGCCTCGGGCCTGCTGCTCAACAACACCGTGAACGCCGCGATCGACCTGGTCGACGCCGAGGGAGCCGGAGCCGGAACCGGCTACGCGGCCTTCCGCATGGCCAACCGCAACGGGCGGATCGGCAGCGACTACCCGACCAACATCCGGGTCGGCGAGGTCCGCGCCCGCGGCGGCGGCCGGGGGGTCTTCTGCGTCTCCGAGAGCGGCGGCGCGGTCATCGACCGCGTGGACATCGCCCAGACCGGCAACAACGCGGTGCTGGTCGAGAACTGCCACAACGTCACCTTCTCCGGGGGTACGATCGCCGGTCCGGGCAGCGTCCGGATCGCGGCCCGCTCGGAGTTCGCCAACACCTCGAACATCACGTTCCAGAACCTGACGCTGGCCAACACCTCGCTCGTCGAGAACCCGTGTTCGGTGAACCTGACCGTCCGCAACGTCACCTTCCAGAACAGCAGCGACCAGACCTGCTGACCACGCCCTGACCACGTCCCGAACACGCCCTGACCACGCGTGACGCCGGGGCCCAGCGGTACCGGGCCCCGGCGTCGTCCACCTCCCGGAGCAGTCCGAACCCGTCCGGCGCTCAGTCGCGCGCGGCCCCGGATCAGACGCAGACCGACTCCAGTGCGCGGGCCAGGGCGGCCGACGCCAACCGGTCGAGCCCGCGCGCGGACGCGGTCTCGTCCGTGCTCCGCGCGAGCCGCGCCGCGCAACCGGGGGCGGTGCGCTCCTCCTCGGCGTCTGCCAGCGCCTCCAACAGCTCTGGGGTGATCCGGTCCAGTTCGGCGCGCACCCCGGCCAGGTCCGGCGCGTGCTCGGGCCGCCGGTCGGCCTGCGCGTACCACCGGGCGTGCAGGCCGCGCTGGACCACCTTGTTCGCCTCCATCTGGTCGCGTGTGACCGCCACGGCGGACGCCGGATCCGCGCCGAGTTCGAACGCCCGCCGCTCGACGGCGGTCAGGACCCGCGCCTCGCGTTCGGGGGCCTCGACGGGGTCGCCGGTGTGCCACTTGGCCGCGGCCACCAGCGGAGCGGTGGCGAGCCGGTCGGCGGACAGGGCCACGACGGTCTCCAGGCCGTCCGGCGGGGCGGACGCGGCGGTGGTGGAGGAGGCCAGGAGCAGGGCCGCGACGGCGGCGGCGAGGGTGGCTGCGGTGCGCATGGGCGGGGACCTCGGGGCGACGGTGGGAACGGCGGGACCCCCGTATCCTAGCTCTGTGTATCCGAATGGATGCACAGAGTGTCGACGCGGTGGGCGATCCCTTTCCCGGTGCGCTCTCGCCGTCTATCCTGCGGGCAGCGGCAACCGCCACAGCCGCGCGCGGACCGCGGCGACCCTGCGACCGCCGGACCGTCGTCACTTCCGAAGCCCCAGAGCCCCGAAACTCCCGGAGCCCCGAACCCCCGAAGCCCCCGCGACCGCCGACCCCCCCGCCACCGCCGCCCGTCCCCCGGCGGGCCGACCTGAGGACCGAACCCGTGCAGATCCTCGAACCCGTTACCCCCGAGGCCGTCCTCCGGCGCTTCCGCGCCACCCACCCGCTGGAGGACGAGGTCTCCCGTGCCACCAACAGGTACGCCGAGAGCGCGCTGACCCTGGCCACCCGCCAGCTCGGCGGGACGTGGCACCGGGTGGCCCTGGACCGCGCGGACGTCCTGTCCGTGCTCCTGCCCTGGCACACGGGAGAGCAGGGGGAACGTGAACTCGTCCCCCCGGCCGGGGCGACCGTCGCCGAGGCCCTGAGCACGCTCACCGCATGGCGCGGGGAGTACCCCGCCAGCAACCCGGTGTGCTGGAACAAGCTGGACTGGCACACCGACGCGGCCCACGCGCCGCTGTTCCTGAGTTCGCGCGCCCTCGACCACCCCTTCTACGAGCGGTTCGAACGCACGGACGCGGTGACCCACCTGGACGGGCTGCACCGCATGCTCGCCTGGGCGCTGGCGGACCGGCTCCCCTCGGAACCCCTCCTGGAGGCGTACCTGGCCGGTCCCGTGCCCGGCCGCCGCGACCCGGACGCACCCGCCACGAACCTCTCCCACGCCGACGCCCCCGCTGCGGATGTCCCCGCCACCGACGCCCCCAGCACCGAGGCCCCCTCCGCGGCCCGCCGCTCCGGAACGGTCCCAGCCGAGGCCACCGCCGACACCAAGGACGCTTGACCCCCGGGGGCCCAACCCCCCGTGTCCGTCAACTCCCGGCCGCCCCGGGCAAGGGGGGCGCCAACACTGTCCCCGGACTTGTTAGCGGCCTGGGTGAGCCGTTAGTCCGCGCAGGTCATGGCGGGTAGGGCAGTGAGCGGACAGCGTTGGGGCACTCGCCCCTCGACCACGCGAACCAATGGGGGGACATCGTGGCACGCGATCGCACACCCGCAGACCTGATCGGGCACCAGGTAATCGATCAGGAGGGCCACAAGGTCGGCAAGATCAACCAGGTCTACCTGGACGACAACACGGACCAGCCGAGCTGGGTGTCCGTGCACACCGGCCTGTTCGGCAGGAACGAGACCCTCGTCCCGCTCCAGGGCTCCCAGCCGGTGGAGGAGGACATCCGGGTCCCCTACGACAAGTCCGTCGTCAAGGACGCCCCGCACATCGACGCCGACCGGCACATCTCCCCCGAGGAGGAGCAGACGGTCCGCCAGTACTACGCGCAGCACGGCGGCCCCCCGATGCGGGGCGAGGAGACCGCGATGGGCCGGGGCCCCGGGCCGCAGACCACCGGCCGGGAGGACATGGCCGGAGGAGCCGCCGGGGGCATGGCGGGGGGCATGGCCGGTGACGCCGCCATGCGCGACCGGGACGCCGCCATGGCGGACGAGCGCGACGACATCTCGATGACGCGCTCGGAGGAGCGCGTGGACATCGGCGTGGAGCGCCGCGAGGCCGGACACGCCCGCATCCACAAGTACGTGGAGACCGAGCAGTTCGACGAGACGGTCCCGCTGCACCACGACGAGCTCCAGGTCGAGCGCCGCCCGGTGGACGACCCCTCCGCGGTGCGCGAGCCCCGGGAGATGAGCGAGGACGAGGAGACCTTCACGCTCTACGAGGAGCGCCCGGTCGTCTCCAAGGAGCAGGTCCCCGTCGAGGAGGTCCACGTCCGCAAGCGCGACGTGACCCGTGACGAGCACGTCCAGGGCCAGCGCCGCCGCGAGCGGGTCGAGCTGGAGGACGACGAGGGGGAGCCGCCCGCCAACGCCTGACCCGGCCGCCCGGCCGGGCCTGGACGGGGCTGGAGTCGTCCCCGGACACACGGTCCGGGGACGACGCGTGCGCACCGCTGCCGTGCGCCGACACGGAGGGGGAGGTACATGACTGAGCCGGGGGACGTCAGCGAGGAGACCATCGGGGACGGGGGAGAAGAGGAGGAGTCGCCCACGACGTCCCCGCCGCGCGGGCGCGAGGCCGGGCCCGGGCGCGGGCACACCGTCGTGGTGGGCGCGGGCATCGCCGGGCTGGCCGCCGCCGACCGGCTCGCCGAGGAGGGTGAGCGCGTCACCGTCGTGGAGGCCCGCGACCGCCTGGGCGGGCGCATCCACTCCCTGCGCGCGTGGGACGGCACGTCGGCCACGCTGGACGTGGGCGCCTCCTGGATACGCGGCGAGGAGAACAACCCCCTCGCGCGCCTGGTCCGCGAGATCGGCGTCCGCACGACCGTGTTCAACCGCTCCACCGAGACCGCCTACGACCCCAAGGGCCGCAGGCTGCTCTTCGACCGCCACCGCCGCAACATGGAGGACGTCAACCTCCTGCACGAGCACATGTACTGGGACAACGTCGGGGCCACGCCGCAGGAGTCGATGGAGGAGGGCATCAAACAGGCCCTCTACGACGCCAACCTGGTGCGGGCCAGGGCCCGCGACGCCAACGAGATCGTGCACCGCCTCGTGGAGGGCGACCACGGCGCCGACGCCGACGAGGTCGCCTTCACCGCGGTGGGGGCCCTGCACGAGTTCAGCGGCGACGACGTCGTCTTCCCGGACGGCATGGCCCAGGTCACCGACCACCTGGCGCGGGGGCTGGACGTGCGTCTGGAGCACGTGGTGCTGTCGGTCTTCCACGACGAGGACGGCGCGGGCGTGCGCGTGGACACGCCCCGCGGGGAGGAGACCCTGACCGCCGACCGGGTCCTGGTGACCCTGCCCCTGGGCGTGCTCAAGGCCGGGGGAGTCGGCTTCGACCCGGCGCTGCCCGAGGACAAGGGCGGAGCCGTCGAACGCCTGGGCAGCGGCCGCCTGGAGAAGCTGTTCCTGCGCTTCGAGGACGTCTTCTGGGGCGACGCCGAGGTCCTCGTGCACCTGGGGACCGAGGAGGGGACGTGGTTCCACTGGTACGCGGGGCAGCGGGTCATGGGGGCGCCGATCCTGGTCTGCCGCAACGGCGGCAACGCGGCCCGGTTCCTGGAGGAGAAGGACGAGGCCGACGTGGTCGGGCACGCGATGGACTCGCTGCGCGGTCTGTTCCGCAAGGTGCCCGAACCCGTCGGCCACCACCTCACCCACTGGATGGACGACCCGTTCGCCCGGGGCAGCTTCTCCTTCACCGCCGTGGGGTCGGGGGACGAGGACCGGGTGGCGCTGGGTGAGCCGGTCGGCGAACGGCTCTTCTTCGGGGGAGAGGCGACCGAGACCGAGCACACGGCCACCGTGCACGGCGCCCTGCTCTCGGGCCGGAGGGAGGCCGAGCGCATCCTGGGTCTGTGAGCCCGCCACGGCGCAACCGCAGGTGGACCGGTGGGGCCGGAGCCGGAGCAGCGGCGCCCGGGCCGGTGGAGGCCACACCCGGGGCGGCGGGGGCGCGTGCGGCGCGGCGGCTCCGCGCCGGAACCCCGCCGTGCTCAGGGCCGCCGTGAAAGCGGCGGTCAGGGCCCCAGACGGCTCTCCACGGTCCGGATCCCCGCACGGCAGGCGCGTTCCACCTCGCGGTGGTTGCGCAGCCGCTCCAGCAGGCGGAAGGGCCGCGGGTCCGCGTCGGGGCCGCCGTCGGCCCCGGTGACCGCCAGGACCTGCCCCGACAGCGTGCCGGTGCGCGTCCAGCGCTCCCAGCGCTCGAAGTCGGGGCTGGCCTGGTGCCCCATCACCAGGGCCCGGCCGCCCCGGCCGGACAGGTCGCCGCCGTCGCGCGACCACAGCTCCACGCTCCGGCCCGGACCGGCCGACCAGTCCCGCGCGGTGACCACGTCCACGCGCACGTCCGCGCCGGGGAACGCTCCCGCGTCCGCACCCGTGTCGGCGTCAGCGTGTGCACGCGCGCCCGTGTCAGCACGCGATCCGGCAGCCGTGACAGGCGCCCCCGCGCCCGTGTCAGCGTTCGAGCCCGCGTCCGCTCCCGCTCCCGTGTCCGCGCCCGCATCCGTGTCAGCGTCCGCGCTCCACTCCCGCACCAGCAGGGCGTCCTGCGCGCGGTCGCGCCTGCGCACCGCCTCCACCCGGTCCGCCCCGGCCAGGGTCACCAGGGCGCGCGCCATCCACCACCAGTTCTCCTTGCGCGCCATCAGGCTCCCCGCGCGCAACCGGGTCGGCGGGTGCTTGGCCGCCTCCTGCTCCACCAGGTCGCGGCCGAACAGGCGGCCCCCCGGGTCCAGCCGCACCTCCACCGGCCCCGTCCCCACCAGACCGGTGTCCGTCCCCGGCGCGGGCGCGGTCAGGCTGAACGCGGCGCGCGGGCCGAGCGCGTCCACCAGGTCCAGGTGGGCCAGCGGAAGGGCCGCGCACGGCGTCTCCCCGTCCATCAGCGGCACCACCGGGACGCTCACCGGCAGCCCCCGCGGAGTCACCCAGGACAGCTCGCCGACGGCCGAACGCCGCCAGGCCGTGGCGAAATCTTCCACATACTTCCTTTTCTGTGATGTGTGACTCATGTTAATTTCTCGGGACTGTACCCGAACCGCCTGGACAGAGCACACGCAGGCCCCGCCCACCCGGTCCTGACACCGGAAAGAAGGAACTCCCCGATGCCCGCTGTAGCAGTACTGCTCGGCACCCTGGCGATCTTCGCGCTGGCGTACCGCTTCTACTCGGCCTACCTGGCCAAACGGGTCTACGCCCTGGACCCGACCTTCACCACGCCCGCGCACACGCTCCAGGACGGCGTGGACTACGTCCCCACCAACAAGCACATCGTCCTCGCGCACCACTTCATCTCCGTGGCGGGCGCCGCGCCCATCGTCGGCCCGGCGATCGGCGTGTTCTGGGGCTGGGGACCGGCGCTGCTGTGGGTGATCCTGGGCACCATCTTCGGGTCGGGCGCCCACGACTTCGGGTCGATCGTGGTCTCGCTGCGCAGCAAGGGCCGCAGCATCGGCACCCTGGCGGGCGACGTCATCGGGTCCCGGGCGCGCATCCTGTTCCTGCTGATCATCTTCTTCCTGGTGACCCTGGTGAACGCGGTGTTCGCCATCGTCATCGCCGGACTGTTCGTGGGCACGCCCGAATCGGTGCTGCCCACCCTGGTCACCATCCCGCTGGCCATCGCCGTGGGGCAGGTGGTCTACCGCCGCCGCACCGCCGCGCTGCTCCCGTCGGTCATCGCGCTGCTCGTGGTCTACGCCTGCATCCCGCTGGGCCAGGCCCTGCCGCTCAGCCTCGCGCCGGTCGCCGAGGCCACGGGGATCACGGAGAACCTGCTGTGGATCGTGATCGTGTTCGCCTACGCGTTCGTGGCCTCCCGCCTGCCGGTGTGGCTGGTGCTCCCCCCCCCCGGCNGCCGCGCGACTACATCAACCAGCAGCAGATGATCGTGGCGCTGCTGGTCATCATGGTCGGCGTGATCGTGGGCATGGACACGATCGCGGCGCCGCTCTTCCGCGACACCCCGGCGGGCTCCCCGCCGATCTTCCCGCTGCTGTTCATCACCATCGCCTGCGGCGCGGTCTCGGGCTTCCACAGCCTGGTCGCCTCCGGGACCACCTCCAAGCAGATCGACAAGGAGACCGACGCGCGCTACGTCGGCTACCTGAGCTCCCTGGGCGAGGGCACGCTGGCGCTGTGCTCGATCCTGGCCTGCACCGCGGGCGTCATGGTCTACTCCGCCAACACCGGCGTCGAGTGGGGCACCCTCTACGTCGACTGGGAGGCCGCCTCCGCCGACCCGCAGGGCATGTTCATCCAGGGCGTGGCGGGCTTCGCCTCCAACATCGGGGTCCCCGAGAGCACCGCCCTGGTCTTCGGCGCCCTGGTGATCGTCAGCTTCGCCGTCACCACCCTGGACACGGCGGTCCGGCTCAAGCGCTACATCATCCAGGAGATCGCCACGATCGCCGCCGAACGCTTCTCCTCCGGCAGCGCACCGCACCGGGCGATGTCCTTCCTGGCCCGCAACATCACCGTCGCCACGCTCATCGCGGTGCTCATCCCCCTCGCGCTGACCCTGGTTCCGGGCGACTTCGCCGTGGGCACCCTGTGGCTGCTGTTCGGCACCACCAACCAGCTCACCGCGGGCCTGGCCCTGTCGGTCATCGCCGTGTGGGTCACCAAGCGCCACCGCAACCCGGTCATGATCCTCATCCCGCTGGTGTTCCTGGTCGTCATGACCGTCTGGGCGCTGGTCATCCAGCTCCGCGACTTCGCGGTCTCGGGCGACGCGATGCAGACCTTCCTGCTCGCGCCGCTGGACGGCGTCATCCTGCTGCTGGCCCTGTGGATGATGGTCGAGGCCGCCATCGCCCTGAACAAGGCGCGCAAGAGCCCGCCGGTCGCCGGGACCGCGACCGAGGAGACCACCGCCGGGAGGGACGAGGGTGAGGTCAGGTAACCGCCGCGCCCGGGGCGGCACACCGTGAGCGAACCGGGCACCGGCGCCGGGCCCCCGCCGGGGGCCTGGCGCCGCGCCGTCGCCGCCTGGCGCCGCTTCGAGGACTTCCACCAGCAGGTCTTCGAGGCGCGCTGGGGGCACGCGCGCCGACGCGAGGCCCGCACCCAGCAGGACACCCTGCGGGCCCTGCTCATGCTGGAGAGCCTGGGGGTGGACAACCCCGTCGCCTACGAGACCCTCGACCTCATCCCGTACATGGTCGCCGACCTGCACGAGTGGCACCAGAGGATGGGCCGCAGGGACTTCGGAGCACCCGGAGGCTGCTGTTGACCGAGTCCGCGACCGAAACCGCCGCGGCCCCCGCCGCGCCGATCACCTTCGTCGGCGGCAAGGGCGGGGTCGGCAAGACCACCCTGGCCGCCGCGCACGCGCTGGCCCTGGCCGACGCCGGGCACCGGGTGCTGGTGATGTCCACCGACCCCGCCCACTCGCTCGGCGACGCCCTGGAGGCGCCGCTCAAGGACGAGCCCGTCCCGGTCGCCCCCAACCTGTGGGCCGCCGAACCCGACGCCGACGCCGCCGTGCGGCGCCGGATCGCCCAGGTGGTCCGGGACGCCGAGCGGGCCGTCCCGCCCGAGGTGATGCCCGCCGTGCGCCGCCACCTGGAGCAGGCGGGGGCCAGCCCCGGCATGGCCGAGTCCGCCCTGGCCGACCTGCTCGTGGACCGCATGGAGGAGGTGGGGCGGCGCTGGGACGCCCTGGTCGTGGACAGCGCCCCCACAGGGCACCTGCTGCGCCTGCTCAACCTGCCCGCGCTCCTGACCCCCTGGGTGGTGGGCCTGACCCGCCAGCGCGAGCGGGCCCGCCGCGCCGAGGCCTTCGCCGACGTCGTCGGCGGCTCGGAGGAGGAGGCCGACCCCCTCACCGAGCGCCTGCACGCCCGCCGCCACCGCCTGGAGCGCGCCGCCGAACGCCTGCGCCGGGACGCCGAGGTGCGCCTGGTGACCCTGCCCCGCCGCATGGTGCTGGCCGAGACCGCCCGCGCCGTCGAGCAGCTCACCGGGGCCGGGTTCCGGCTCGCCCCCGTGGTCGTCAACCAGATCCCGCGCGGGGACGCCGCGGGGCCCGACACCGCCGAGGCCCTGGCCGCCACCCGCGAGCGCTTCGCCCGCCTGGGGACGGTGGAGGTCCCCCTCCAGGACGCCGAGCCCACCGGCCTCGAACGCCTGCGCCGCCTGGCCGCCCTGCTCGCCGCCCGCTGAGGGCCCGGCGGCGGGAAACAGCGGCGGGGAACGGCGTTCGGAGCCGCGGACCGGGAACCCCGCCGGGCCGCCCCGCGTTGGAGGGTGGTGGGGGTTCCGGCAGGGGAAGCCGGGAAGCGTACAGGGTACGATCAGGGTGCGGCCGTCCTCCGACCAGGGCCGGGGGACCCACGATGGCGGGAAACGACCCTCCCGCCCGTTATCGTTGGCGCCATGGGGCGATCCGCGCAAGAAGGCAGACACACGGCGGGGGGCGATGTGGTCAGCCCGGCGGTCAGTGACCGCGTCTGGACGGTTCCCAACCTACTGAGCATGCTCCGGCTTCTGGGCGTGCCCCTGTTCCTGTGGCTCGTGCTGGTGCCCCAGGCCGACTGGTGGGCCCTGCTCGTGCTGGCCCTGGCGGGCCTCAGCGACTGGCTCGACGGCAAGATCGCCCGCGCCTGGAACCAGACCTCGCGCCTGGGCACCGTGCTCGACCCCCTCGCGGACCGGCTCTACATCTTCGCCGCCCTGCTCGGCCTGGTCATCCGCGGCATCGTGCCCTGGTGGCTCATGGGCATCCTCGTGCTGCGCGACGTCCTCATCCTGGGCGCCCTGCCGCTTCTGCGCCACTTCGGCTACGGGCCCCTCCCGGTCAACTTCGCCGGCAAGGCCGCCACGCTGTGCCTGCTGTACTCGTTCCCGCTGCTGTTCCTCGCTGGTTACGCCACGATTGCCGCAGATGTGGCGAGGATTATAGGTTGGGCCTTCGCACTCTGGGGAACTGCTCTGTACTGGTGGGCCGGACTGCTCTACGCCGTACAGGGACTGCGCCTGATGGCCCAGACCCGCCGCGACGAAAGCGCTGATCGCACCGGCGGCCCCAGGGCCGTGGACGACAGCGACCCCGTGCGCGGTCACGCCCAGGACCGACTCGGTCCAGCCGCACCGGCGACCGCTGACGGCGACCCCGGCGCGGCAGCCGAGGGCGCGGACCGACCGAGCCGCCCGGACCAGGGGCGGACCGGCCCCTGATCCGCACGCGGACCGGCTCACCACGAGTCCTGTCGGATCGAAAGGGAGTGTCGTCTCCGCATGAGAACATGTCCCGCCGCCCGCAACGGCGTGCGCTCCGAACACCATCCCCCCTCGGTGCGCACCGACGGCCCAGCGGTACGGAGGTACCGGCGATGAGCCAGGCCGAAGACACCACCCCGGAGGGCACCGCACCTCCGATGAAGGCCGTCGTGATGGCGGGCGGCGAGGGAACCCGCCTGCGCCCCATGACGGCGAACCAGCCCAAACCACTCCTCCCGGTGGTCAACAAGCCCATCATGGAGCACGTACTGCGCCTGCTGCGCAAGCACGGCTTCACCGAGACCGTGGTCACCGTGCAGTTCCTGGCCACCCTCATCCGCAACTACTTCGGCGACGGCGAAGAGCTGGGCATGAAGCTCCACTACGTCGCTGAGGAGGTGCCGCTCGGCACGGCGGGCAGCGTCAAGAACGCCGAGGAGCACCTGCGCGGCGAGCCCTTCATCGTCATCTCCGGCGACGCGCTCACCGACATCGACCTGACCGACATGGTCCGCTTCCACCGGGAGAGCGGCGCCAAGGTCACCATCGGCCTCAAGCGGGTGGAGAACCCGCTGGAGTTCGGCATCATCATCGTCGACGAGCAGGGGCGCGTCCAGCGCTTCCTGGAGAAGCCCACCTGGGGCCAGGTCTTCTCCGACACCGTCAACACCGGCATCTACATCATGGAGCCGGAGGTCCTCGAACGCGTCGCCGCAAACGAGGTCGTCGACTGGTCCGGCGACGTCTTCCCCCAGCTGCTGGCGGAGGGCGAGCCCCTCTACGGCTACGTCGCCGACGGCTACTGGGAGGACGTGGGCACCCACGAGAGCTACCTCAGCGCCCAGGCCGACGTGCTCTCGGGCAAGGTGGACGTGGACATCGACGGCTTCGAGGTCTCCCCGGGCGTGTGGGTCGGCGAGGGCGCCGAGGTCCACCCCGAGGCCGTCCTCAAGGGCCCGCTCTACATCGGCGACTACGCCAAGGTCGAGGCGGGCGCCGAGCTGCGCGAGTTCACCGTGGTCGGCAGCAACACCGTCGTGCGCTCGGAGGCCTTCGCCCACCGCACGGTCCTGCACGACAACGTGTTCATCGGCCGCGGCGCCAACCTGCGCGGCGCCGTCATCGGCAAGAACACCGACGTCATGGCCGCCGCCCGCATCGAGGAGGGCGCGGTCGTGGGCGAGGACTGCGTCGTCGAGTCCGAGGCCTACCTCCACAACGACGTCAAGGTCTACCCGTTCAAGACCATCGAGGCCGGGGCGGTGGTCAGCACCAACGTCATCTGGGAGTCGCGCGGGCAGCGCTCGCTGTTCGGCCCCCGGGGCGTGTCCGGCCTGATCAACGTCGAGATCACCCCGGAACTGGCGGTGCGCCTGGCCAACGCCTACGCCACCACCCTGAAGAAGGGCGCGATCGTCACCACCTCGCGTGACGTCTCGCGCGCCGCCCGCACGCTCAAGCGCGCGATCATCAGCGCGCTCACCGCGGCCGCTATCGAGGTGCGAGACCTGGAGGTGGTGCCGCTGCCCGTGGCCCGCTTCCACACCTCCCAGAGCGGCGTCAGCGGCGGCATCACGGTGCGCACCACCCCGGGCGACCCCGAGTCGGTCGACATCCTGTTCCTGGACGGCGACGGCGCCGACCTGTCGCCCGGCGCCCAGCGCAAGCTCGACCGGGTCTTCTCCCGGGCCGAGTACCGCCGGGCCTTCCCCGGCGAGATCGGCGAGCTCACCTTCCCGTCGCGCAACGTGGAGAGCTACTCCCACGAGCTGCTGCGCAAGGTGGACACCTCCGGCGTCGCCGAGGCGGAGCTCAAGGTCGTGGTGGACTGCGCCGGGGGCAGCGGCTCGCTCATCCTGCCCTCCCTGCTGGGCCGGATCGGCGTGGACGTGCTCACCGTCAACAACCGGCTGGACGAGTCCTCGCCGACCGACACCGTCGCCAAGCAGAACCGCGACCTGGCGCGGCTGGGCGAGCTGGTCTCGGGATCGGGCGCCGACTTCGGCGTGCGGTTCGACCCCGTGGCCGAACGGCTGTCCATCGTGGACGAGAACGGCGACCTGGTCCACAGCGACCGGGCCCTGCTGGTCGTCTTGGAGCTGGTCTGCGCCGAGTACGGGACCGGGACGGTGGCCCTGCCCGTCACCACCACCCGCGTCGCCGAGACCGTGGCCGCCTCGCACGGGGTCAAGGTCCACTGGACGGCCACGGCCACCGACGAGCTGACCAAGGCGGTCCAGGCCCAGGACGACGTCATCTTCGCGGGCGACGGCCGGGGCGGGTTCATCGTGCCGCGGTTCAGCCCCACCAGCGACGCCATCGCCGCCTTCGTGCGGCTGCTGGCGCTGGTGGCCCGGACCCGCCGCTCGCTGAGCCAGATCGACCGCACGATCCCCCAGGCGCACCTGCTGCGCCGTTCGGTGCCCACCCCGTGGGCGGTCAAGGGGAGCGTGATGCGCGCCGTCGTGGAGGCGGCTGGCGGCCGCGAGCTCGACACCACCGACGGCGTCCGGGCGATCGAGCCGGACGGAAGCTGGGCCCTGGTCCTCCCCGACACCGCGGAGGCCGTGACCCATCTTTGGGCCGAAGGTCCCAACCCCGACACAGCGCACCGCCTGCTGGACGAGTGGGCGGCCGTCGTGGAACGGGCCGAGGGCTGAGGCGGGCCGCGCGGGCGCGGACGGTAGCCCGTCCGCGCCCGCGCGGCGCGTACCCGCGGTGTCACGCCCCGTGCGCGGGCGCGAGTCCTACCGTGAGTGACCCCGCAGGTTAAAATCGGCATACAGGCAGGTCGTGGCGGTTCGGTGAAGTCGGTGCGAATCCGGGGGGATCCGTGGAGAACCAAACCCGCCGACACGGCATCAGCACCAGGACAGGCGTGTTGTCCCGACTCGGCCCGCCACCGTCTCCGGACACCGTCCGGGGCGGCGGACGCGCCGCTCACCGATCCGTTCGCGGCGGGTCGTGCGCGGCGGGCGGGGGAGGGAGCAAAACCCTTCCTGGACAGGGATATGGTTTAAAGTCGAGTGTTCCCCGAAGCGCCGCGTCGCCCACCGGACCGGGTATCCCGGCAACGGCGGACACCCTCGCCGGTGGTGACAAGGAGTGCGACACGGGGGATGAGACCTAGCGACCGACCGCGTGAGGCGCACCGCTGCCGCGACAGCGTGCCGTCTCACCGCGTACCGGACGGTGTGCGGGCCGTGTGCCCGCCCGGCGCCCGGTGCGTGCCACCGATCAGCCCAATCAAGCACCGCCCCGTGCGGTAGGAGGCCGAGCCGACCTATGTCGAGCGTTTACTGCACGCAGTGCGGTCACGCCGTTGCGGATGATGCCCGTTTCTGCTCCCACTGCGGAACTCCGATCCGCAGGGCCGAACAGCAGGGCCCCCGACCCGGCACTGGCAGGGACTCCGGCGGAGACGTCACGTCCACCATCTCCCTCTCGGGCATACAGGCCCTGGAAGAGGAGGAGTCCGGCGACGAGCTGGGCGGCGACGACCCCGCCAACCCCGACGCTCTGCCGCCGGGCACGGCGCTGCTGGTGGTCAGGCGCGGCCCCAACGCCGGGAGCCGTTTCCTGCTGGACAGTGACGTGACCACCGCCGGCCGCCACCCCAACAGCGACATCTTCCTGGACGACGTCACCGTCTCCCGGCGCCACGTGGAGTTCTTCCGCCGCGGCGACGGGTTCGGGGTCCGCGACGTGGGCAGCCTCAACGGCACCTACGTCAACCGCGAGCCGGTCGACGAGGCACAGCTCGGGGGAGGGGACGAGATCCAGATCGGCAAGTTCCGGATGGTCCTGCTGACCAAACCGCGCCGCTGACCGGCGCGGGGACGACCGCGGGAGCGGCGGGTGGGCCGATGAGGTTTGCGGCCCCCCGCCGCCGGAGAGCTTTGTAACGAAGGGTGCCGATTTCGCCCTCGGGTCCTGATCCGCAGCGGGAGCAGGGACGAGCGCCCATCCGGCATCACGACCCGTGGGACGGAGACGCTGTGAAGCACATGGAGGTCGTCGGCGTCCGTGTTGAGATGCCCTCGAACCAGCCGATTGTCCTGCTCAAGGAAGCCGAAGGCGACCGCTACCTGCCGATCTGGATCGGCGGCGTGGAGGCCACCGCGATCGCGCTGGCGCAACAGGGCGTCGCACCGGCCAGACCGCTCACCCACGACCTGTTCCGGGACGTCCTCGACGCCCTGGACACCGGGCTCAAGACGGTGAACATCACCGGCCTCAGCGACGGCATCTTCTACGCCCAGCTGGTCTTCAGCAACGGTGTGGAGGTGAGCGCGCGCCCCTCCGACTCGATCGCCCTGGCGTTACGGACGGGCACGCCCATCTACGCGCACGAGGACGTGATCGACGAGGCCGGGATGCCGATCCCGGACGAGCAGGAGGACCAGGTCGAGGCGTTCCGGGAGTTCCTGGACAACATCTCGCCCGAGGACTTCGGCAGGCGCGCGGAGTAGTCCGGTGGCGGACGTGTACTCTCCCCGGGACCCGCGCCGATGCGCGGGTCCCGCGCGCCGCCGTTGGCGCGCCCCGGGAGGACACGCCCCGACCTGCGGCTTCGTCCGCGGGCCCGGTGATAGATTGGGTAACGGAAGTGGTCGTAATGATCAGGGCCGAAACCCCCGCGTGCGCGTCGGGCGCCACCGGGGAGGCCCCGGCACACCGGCGCCGCGCGCACTTGGCGACGCGCCGCGCGGTGTCGTTGACGCTGCCGGTCGGCCGTCCTACCTTCAGTGCAGTGGAACCCACGGCGCACCCGTTCCCTGAGTGGACATCCCCTGTCGAGACCGCCGTGGGACGAGAAGCCGGAGGTCGGCGTGGCGGTAGCGAGCGGCAAGCGGGATCCCCATGACAGGCGGTCCGCGCTGCGGCTAGCGGGGCAGCAGGGCCTACTGTGCGAAGAGGACGTGGTGGCGCTGCCTATGGACGTCGGGTATCGGGGCCCCGCGGCGTGTACGGCCGCCGGGATCAGCTACCGCCAGCTCGACTACTGGGCCAGGACCGGCCTGGTGGAGCCGAGCGTGCGCACCGGAGCCCACAACGCCCCCCTGTACAGCCTCCCCGACATCCTGTTGCTCAAGGTCGCCAAACGGCTCCTGGACACCGGGATCTCCCTCCAACAGATCCGCACCGCGGTCGACCACCTGCGCGGCCGCCCCGCCCCCGACCTCGCCCGCATCACCCTCATGAGCGACGGCGTCAGCGTCTACGAGTGCACCTCCCCGGAGGAGGTCGTGGACCTCATGCAGCGCGGGCAGGGCATGTTCGGCCTGGCGCTGGGCAACGTCTGGCGCGAGCTGGAGGACGCCCTGGGCGTGGTCCCGGCCGAGGAGCGGGCCGACCTGCCCACCGCGCCCCAGCCCGTGGACGAGCTGGCCAGGCGCCGCAGGGAGCGCCGCACCGGCTGAGGCGGGCGGGCGCGCCCGCGCCCGGTCCGTGTGGGCCGGTCCCCGGCCGTTTCCGTCGCCCGCCGCCCCGCGGCTCGGCGGGCCCCTCCCGCACGGCCTCGCGGCCTGAGGGTCCGGCATTCGCAAACAGGTGGCAGTCAGCGCAAGCGGATGCAAGCGGCTTGCGCTCGATGCCGTACCTTGGTGGCATGAAACGTCGACTCGCGGAGGTCGCCGAGAAGGTCGGGGTGAGTGAGGCCACGGTCAGCCGGGTCCTCAACGGCAAGCCCGGCGTCTCCTCCAGCACACGCGAGGCGGTCCTGACCGCCCTGGACGTCCTCGGGTACGAGCGCCCCACCCAGCTGCGGGGGGAGCGCGCGCGCCTGGTGGGCCTGGTCCTGCCCGAGCTCCAGAACCCGATATTCCCCGCGCTGGCCGAGGTCATGGCGACGGCGCTGGCCCAGCGCGGGTTCGCGCCGGTGCTGTGCACGCGCACCGCCGGAGGGGTCTCGGAGGAGGACTACGTCGACCTGCTGCTCGCCCAGCAGGTCTCGGGCATCGTCTTCGCGGGCGGCCTGTACGCCCAGGAGGACGCCGCGCACGCCCACTACGAGGACCTGCACGAGCGCAACCTGCCCACGGTGCTCATCAACGCCGCCATCGACTCCCTGGACTTCCCCCGGGTGGCCTGCGACGACGCGGTGGCCGTGGAGCAGGTGGTCGGCCACCTGCGCGCCCTGGGACACGAGCGCATCGGCATGGTGGCGGGCCCGCCCGACCACGTGCCCTCCCGGCGCAAGCGGGCCGCGCTGCGCGCGTGCGCGGACGGGCCGGGAGCCGAACCCGTGGTGGAGCACGCCCTCTACTCGATGGAGAACGGCCGGGCCGCCGCGGACCGGCTGCTGGAGAGGGGCGTCACGGGCATCCTGTGCGCGAGCGACGTCATGGCGCTGGGCGCGGTGCGCGCCGCGCGCCGGCGCGGGCTGTCGGTGCCCGGGGACGTGTCCGTGGTGGGCTACGACGACTCGCCGTTGATGGCCTGCACCGATCCGCCGCTGACCACGGTCCGCCAGCCGATCGAGGCCATGGGCCGCTCGGCGGTGGAACTGCTGGCGCGGTGGATCGACGGCGGCCCGGTCTCCCGGGCGGAGCTGATGTTCGAACCGGAACTGGTGGTGCGGGCCTCGGCGGGCCCGGCTCCCCAGGCGGCGCGAACGGGAGGGTGAGGGGGCCGCCCGGCGGCGCGTCCGGCGCGCCGACAGGCGGCCGGACCAGCGGACGACAGCGCGGGGAAGGGGGCGCGGCGGTTCTCGCCGCGCCCCTTCGTTATGCCTTCGTTAGGCGGGTTGGGGCGGCTCCAGCGGGTGACTAAGGTCTCATTGTCCCTGGATTTCCGGCTTGTGTCGCTTATTTTCGTAACTCAGTTGCTTTCTTGCGGTTCCGTGTCGTTCGGATCTATAGTTCCGACACCATCACATGGCTTCGCCCGGGGGAGGAGCCGGAAAGGAACGACCAGGCCATGGACACATCACGTGCCGTACTCCCCGGGCGCACCCGCGGAGCCCGCGCCCGCACCGCGCTCCCGGCCGCGGCCGCGGCGCTGCTGGTCGCCGTCAGCGGCTGCGCCTCCGACGACGGCGACGGCTCCGGCCGGGTGACCCTCGTCGTCAACGGCCAGCCCGAGGCCGCCCTCCAGGTCGAGCGGGAGATCTTCGACGCCGACGTCGCCGAGTTCGAGGAGCTGCACCCCGACATCGACATCGAGCCCCGCGAGGGCTTCATGGACACCGAGACCTTCCAGGCCAAGCTCGCGGGCGGCCAGCTGGAGGACGTCTTCTACGTCTACTTCACCGACCCGGCGACGCTGATCGAGCGCGGCCAGGCCGCCGACATCACCGAGCAGGCCGAGGCGCTCGGCGTCGTGGACCAGGTCCAGCCGGGGCTGCTCGACGTGTTCCGGGACGGGGAGGGGCGCCTGTACGGCCTGCCCACCGCCAACTACTCCATGGGGCTGGTCTACAACCGCACCCTGTTCGAGGAGGCCGGACTCGACCCCGACGACCCGCCCGCCACCTGGGAGGAGGTCCGCGAGGCCGCCGAGGCCGTCAGTGGACTGGACGAGGACTACGTCGGCTTCGGTGAGCTGAGCACCGCCAACCAGGGCGGCTGGCACTTCAACGCCTGGATGAACTCCCTGGGCGCCGAGGTGGTGGACCGCGAGTCCATGACCGCCTCCGTCGACAACGCCGAGGGCCGCCGAGTACTGGAGACCCTCCACGCCATGCGCTGGGAGGACGGGTCCATGGGCGAGCGCCAGCTGCTGGAGTTCGAGGACCTGCAACGGATGATGGGCGCCGGGACGCTCGGCATGTACATCGGGGCGCCCGACAACCTCAAGCCCATCGTGGACAACTTCGAGGGCGACTTCGCCGACTACGGGCTGGCCCCCATGCCCGAGCGACGGGGCACCCTGATCGGCGGCGAGGGGTACATGTTCAACCCGCAGGCCACGCCGGAGCAGATCGAGGCGGGCCTGGCCTGGCTGAGCTGGAAGTACCTGAACCCCGACCGCTTCCAGGACGCCATCGACGACGCCCTGGCCCTGGACTCCCCGGTCGGCCTGCCCATGGCCCCGACCCCCGACATCTGGACGGGTGAGGTCCGCGAGGCACAGCTGGAGCTCAAGGAGGCCAACGCCAACGTGCCCCTGGAGAACTACCAGTCCTTCGTCGACGCCCAGCCCGACGTCCCCGGCTTCGTCGAGCCGCCGCAGGCCCAGCAGGTCTACGCCGTCCTCGACACCGTGATGCAGGCCGTGCTGACCCGCGAGGACGCCGACGCCGACGCGCTGCTGGCCACGGCCGAGGAGGAGATCGACGCGGTCCTCGGCGGCTGAGCCCGAGCCCGGACCGGCATCGTCGGGGCGCCGAGGTCAGGCGTTCCGGTCGGTCTTCCCGCCCCGCGGCCCGGCGTTCCGGCCAGCCCCACGGACGAATCCGCGGCCGGGCTCCCCGCCCCGCCCCGAGGCCCGGCGTTCCGTCCGGACTCCCGGGCCGGATCCACGACCACCTCACCCCCCACTGCGGCGGCCCGCCCCCCGGGCCGCCGCCCGGCCCACCGGAGGCACCCATGCCCGACCTCGCCCTGCGGACCGCGGCCCCCGGACGCGCGGGAGCGCGCCGCCTGGGCGCCAACGCCGTCGCCTACGCCTTCCTGTCCGGAGCCCTCGTCTGCTTCGTGTTCTTCTCCTGGTACCCCATCACGCGCGGCGTCGCGCTGGCCTTCCAGCGGGTCAACTTCGTCGCCGCACCCGACTGGGTGGGGCTGGAGAACTTCCGCACCCTGTTCGGGGACCCGCTGTTCGCCACCGCGTGGGTCAACACCGGCTACTTCACCCTGCTGGCGCTGGTGCTGGGGTTCGCCCTCCCCTTCGGCATGGCCCTGGTGCTCAACGAGCTGCGCCACGCGCGCGGCTACCTGCGCCTGGTGGTCTACCTGCCGGTCATGCTGCCGCCGATCGTCTCGGCCCTGCTGTGGAAGTGGTTCTACGACCCCGGCCCCGGCCTGGTCAACGGCGCGCTGCGGGCGGTCGGGCTGCCCGGACTCCAGTGGCTCAACTCCGCCGACACCGCCCTGCTCTCGCTGGTCATCGTCTCCACCTGGGCGAACCTGGGCACCGCCACCCTGATCTACCTGGCCGGGCTCCAGAGCATCCCCGGCGAGCTGTACGAGGCGGCCGAGCTCGACGGCGCGGGCCTGCTCCAGCGTGTGCGGACGGTGACCGTCCCGCACATGCGCTTCGTCATCCTCGTCATGCTGCTGATGCAGGTCGTGGCGACCATGCAGGTGTTCGTGGAGCCCTACATCCTCACCGGCGGCGGCCCCGAGGGCGCCACCACCACGGTCCTGCTGCTGATCTACCGCTACGCCTTCACCTTCGGCGACTTCGGCGCGGCCAGCGCCCTGAGCCTGATGCTCTTCGTGGTCCTGGCCCTCTTCTCCGCCCTGTACCTGTGGGCGACCCGAGCCCGCTGACCGCGTCCCCCTGCGAGGAAGCCATGACCCCCACACGCCCGGCGCCGCCCCGCGCGCGCCGCCGCCCGACCCCGCCGCGCCCCGCCGAACGCACGCTCGTCTCGCCGCTGACGCTGGCCGGGACGCGCGGGCGCCTGACCTACCGGCTCGTCCTGGTCACCGTGGTCGCCTCGGCCACCGTCGTGTTCCTGGGCCCGATGCTCCTCGCGGTCACCGGCGCCCTCAAGCCGCCCGCCGAGCTCGTCCGCACCCCGCCCACCCTGCTGCCCCGGGAGTGGCGCTTCTCCACCTACACCGAGGCCTGGGGCATCCTCGACCTGGGCCGCTTCATGTGGAACACGTTCGTGGTGGTGGGCGGCGCGTGGCTGTTCCAGCTCGGCGTGGCCGTCCCCGCCGCCTACTCGCTCTCCAAGCTCCGCCCCGTCCTGGGCCGTGCGCTGCTGGGCATGATGCTGGCCACCCTCATGCTGCCCGCCGCCGCGCTGCTCATCCCCACCTACCTGACCGTGGCCGACGTGCCGCTGCTCGGGCTGAACCTGCTCAACACCCCGTGGGCGATCTGGCTGCCGCTGGGCGCCAACGCCTTCAACGTCTTCGTGCTCAAGAGGTTCTTCGACCAGATCCCCGCCGACCTGCTGGAGGCGGCCCGGCTCGACGGCGCCGGACCCGTGCAGGTGATGCTGCGGATCGTGCTGCCGCTGTCGAGGCCGATCCTGGCCGTGGTCTCGATCCTGGCGGTCGTGGCCGCCTGGAAGGACTTCATCTGGCCGCTGGTGGTGCTCCAGGACCCGCAGGTGCAGACCATCACCGTCTACCTGGCCCGGATCTCCACCGACATGCCGCTCAACACCCTCATCGCCGGAATGGTGATCTCCAGCCTGCCCGTGGTCGCCCTGTTCCTGCTCTTCCAGCGCCAGATCATCGCCGGTCTGTCCGCCGGGGCCCTCAAGGGCTGACCCGTTCCCCCGCCTCACCCCCTCGAAAGGACGCAGCACCGTGACCCACACCCTCCACCCGTCCGCGCAGGACCACGTGTCGTCCGCGGATCCGGCCTGGTGGCGCGGAGCCGCCATCTACCAGGTCTACCCGCGCAGCTTCGCCGACGGCGACGGCGACGGGATCGGCGACCTGGCCGGAGTCCTGCGGGAGATCGACCACCTGGCCGCGCTGGGGGTGGACGCCCTGTGGATGAGCCCCTGGTACCCCTCGCCGCTGGCCGACGGCGGGTACGACGTGAGCGACTACACCGACGTCGCGCCGGTCTACGGCGACCTCGACCAGGCGGCGCGGCTGGTGGAGGCCGCGCACGCGCGCGGCATCCGGGTGATCATCGACATCGTGCCCAACCACTGCTCCAGCGAGCACGCGTGGTTCCGCGAGGCGCTGGCCGCGGGGCCGGGGTCGCCCGAGCGGGAGCTGTTCTGGTTCCGGCCCGGCCGGGGCGCGGACGGGTCCCTGCCGCCCAACAACTGGCGGTCCCGGTTCGGCGGACCGGCCTGGACCCGGGTGAGCGGGGCCGACGGCGAGCCGGGGGAGTGGTACCTGCACCTGTACTCGGCCGAGCAGCCCGACCTGAACTGGGAGCACCCCCGGGTGCGCGCGGAGTTCGACGACGTGCTGCGGTTCTGGTTCGACCGGGGCGTGGACGGGTTCCGCGTCGACGTGGCCGACGGGCTGGTCAAGGACCCGGACCTGCCCGACGCGCACGAGCCCGAGGAGGGCGGCGCGCCCGACGAGCGGGCCTTCTCCGACCGCGACGGGGTGCACGAGATCTACCGCCGCTGGCGCGCGATCGCCGAGTCCTACGGCCCCGACCGGGTGTTCGTGGGGGAGATGTGGCTGCCCGACCCCGAGCGGTTCGCCCGCTACCTGCGCCCGGACGAGCTGCACAGCGCCTTCAACTTCGACTTCCTGAGCTGCCCGTGGGAGCCCGCGGCGCTGCGCGGGGTCATCGACCGCACCCTGGCCGCGCACGCCCCGGTGGGCGCCCCCGCCACGTGGGTGCTGTCCAACCACGACGTCACCC
>ANAW01000091.1:0-31177 GCA_000340945.1 Nocardiopsis synnemataformans DSM 44143
CGGAGCTGGGCACCCGGCGGGCGCGGGCGGCGGCGCTGCTGGCCATGGCGCTGCCGGGCGGGGTGTACGTGTACCAGGGCGAGGAGCTGGGCCTGGGCGAGGTGGACGTGCCCGAGGAGTGGATCGACGACCCGGTGTTCACCCGGTCGGGCGGCGCGGACCGGGGCCGGGACGGGTGCCGGGTGCCGCTGCCGTGGTCCGGGGAGCGGGCACCGTTCGGGTTCGGTCCCGAGGGCGGCGCGCGGCCCTGGCTGCCCCAGCCCGACGGGTGGGCCGCGCACACCGCCCAGGCCCAGGCCGCGGACCCCGCCAGCATGCTCAACCTGTACCGCCGGGCGCTGGCCGCGCGCCGGGCCGAGCCCGCCCTGGGCGCGCCCCCCGAGGGGGGCGGTTCCGGGATGCGGTGGCTGGAGTCGGGGCCGGAGGTGCTGGCGTTCGTGCGTGAGCCGGACGTGGCGTGTGTGGTCAACCTGGGACCGGAGGTCGCGGAGCTGCCCGCCCACGCGGAGGTGCTGGTGGCCAGCGGGCCGCTGGAGGGCGACCGGCTGCCCCCGGACACCGCCGTGTGGCTGCGCCTTCCCGTGCGCTGACCCGTTCTCTCCGTCGTGATCTTGTGCTTAAAGCGTCCGCCAGTAGGTGTTTCGCCCGGGGTGCGTCCTCACGTGGTGGTGCGGCTCCTTTCGCCGTGATCTTGTACTTATAGCGAATCTCGACGGTCCAAACTCGCTATAAGTACAAGATCATCGCAGGTCAGAGTCACTGGCGCCACGCCAGCAACGTTTTCGGTTAGCCCGTGGGCGTGCCGCTCGCCGCCTTGGGGGTGTCGACTGTCCCCCTGACCGCGGTCGGTCCCGCTGGACGGGCGTCTCGGGGCCGCTGTCGCCCGGGGCCGCCACGGAGGCGGACACGGTTCCGGGCGCGTGCGCCGACGCGGACGCCTGGAGGAACCTCCAAGCTCGCGGTGTGATGTGGGCGAAACGCCTGCCCGGGAGCGCTACCCGGGGCGACGATCGAGTACGGTCGTAGTCACAACAGGGATGAAAACCGACATTCGCCCTGCTTGTACACACGTACAGATCGTCAGCTGGCTGTCGACACCGCGCGAGAGAGACCCCGCAACGGGGCGCCGACGGGGCAATACTCCCCAGTAACCTCTCAGGCACCATGGACCGCGTGGAGGAGGCCGCTCTGAAGCCTGGGCACCGCCGTGCCCGGTGACAGAGGGGGAGACCGTGAGGAACACCGCCGACCCGACTCGGCCCTGTCACCAGGAGGTCTCCGTGCCAGACCAGCCCGTGCACACCCCGGGCGCGCCCGCCCGGGTGTTCGCCGACCGCCACATCGGCCCCACGCCCGCCGAGGTCCAGGAGATGCTCAAGGCGGTCGGCTACGGCTCCACCGCCGAGCTCATGGCCGACGCCGTGCCCGAGTCCATCCTCACCGGCCCCGGGCGCAGCGCGCCGCTGGACCTGCCCCCGGCGCTGAGCGAGGCCGAGGCCCTGGCCGAGCTGCGCGAACTGGCCGCCCGCAACCAGGTGCGCACCCCGCTGATCGGCCAGGGGTACTACGGCACCCTCACCCCGCCGGTCATCCTGCGCAACATCATGGAGAACCCCGCCTGGTACACGGCCTACACGCCCTACCAGCCCGAGATCTCCCAGGGCCGCCTGGAGGCCCTGCTCAACTTCCAGACCATGGTCTCGGACCTGACGGGCCTGCCCGTCTCCGGCTCCTCCCTGCTCGACGAGGCCACCGCCGCCGCCGAGGCGATGACCCTGACCCGCCGGGCCTCCAAGAGCAGGGCCGACGTCTTCGTCGTCGACGCCGACGTCTTCCCCCAGACCCTGCACGTGCTGCGCACCCGCGCCGAACCCCTCGGCATCGAGGTCGTGGTCGCCGACCTGTCCCAGGGCCTGCCCGAGGGCGACGCCTTCGGCGTCCTGGTGCAGTACCCCGCCTCCAGCGGAGCCGTGCGCGACCCGGGCCAGGTCATCGCCCAGGCCCACGAGCGCGGCGCCCTCGCGGTGGTGGCCGCCGACATCCTCGCCCTGACCCTGCTGCGCAGCCCCGGCGACCTGGGCGCCGACATCGCCGTCGGCTCCACCCAGCGCTTCGGCGTCCCGCTCGGCTTCGGCGGCCCGCACGCCGGTTACATGGCCGTGGGCGAGAAGCTGCGCCGTCAGCTTCCCGGCCGCCTGGTCGGCGTCTCGGTGGACAACGCGGGCAAGCCCGCCTACCGCCTGGCGCTCCAGACCCGCGAGCAGCACATCCGCCGCGAGAAGGCCACCAGCAACATCTGCACCGCGCAGGTCCTGCTCGCCGTCATGGCCGGGATGTACGCCGTCTACCACGGCCCCGACGGCCTGCGCGCGATCGCCCGCCAGGTGCACACCCGCACCGCCGCCCTGGCCGACGCCCTCGCCGAGCGCGGCTTCGAGGTCCTGCACCACGCCTACTTCGACACCCTGCGCGTGCGCGTGCCCAGCGCCGCCCGCGTCGTGGAGTCCGCCCTGGAGGCCGGGTACAACCTGTTCACCGCCGACGAGTACACGGTCGGCGTGAGCGTGGACGAGACCACCACCGAGGCCGACCTGGAGAGGGTCCTGGCCGCCTTCGGCGAGGCCGAGCGCGGCTCCTCGCGCGTGCGCCTGAGCGTGGACGAGGACGCCGACCGCCTGCCCGTCGAACTGGGCCGCCAGGTGGACTACCTCACCCACCCGGTGTTCGGCACCCACCGCAGCGAGACCTCGCTGCTGCGCTACATGCGCCGCCTGTCCGACCGCGACCTGGCCCTGGACCGCACGATGATCCCGCTGGGCTCGTGCACCATGAAGCTCAACGCCACCGCGGAGATGGAGCCCGTCACCTGGCCCGAGTTCGCCGGGCTGCACCCGCTGGCGCCGCTGGACCAGGCCGCCGGGAGCGTGGCCCTGATCCGCCAGCTGGAGGCCTGGCTGGCCGAGGTCACCGGCTACGACGCGGTGTCCCTCCAGCCCAACGCCGGGTCCCAGGGCGAGTTCGCCGGGCTGCTGGCCATCCGCGGCTACCACCGCTCGCGCGGCGAGGCCCACCGCGACGTGTGCCTGATCCCCAGCTCCGCGCACGGCACCAACGCCGCCAGCGCCGTGATGGCCGGTATGCGCGTGGCCGTGGTGGCCTGCGACGACAACGGCAACGTCGACCTGGACGACCTGCGGGCCAAGACCGGCAAACACGCCGACGACCTGGCCGCCATCATGATCACCTACCCGTCCACGCACGGCGTGTACGAGGACACCGTCACCGAGGTGTGCCGCCTGGTCCACGAGGCGGGCGGCCAGGTGTACGTGGACGGCGCCAACCTCAACGCGCTGCTGGGCTGGGCCAAGCCGGGCGAGTTCGGGGCCGACGTCAGCCACCTCAACCTGCACAAGACCTTCTGCATCCCGCACGGCGGCGGCGGCCCGGGTGTGGGCCCGGTCGCGGTCCGCTCGCACCTGGCCGGTTTCCTGCCCAACCACCCGGGCCAGCCCGAGGCGGGCCCGCACACGGGCGTGGGCCCGGTCTCGGCCGCCCCGTTCGGCTCGGCGGGCATCCTGCCCATCTCCTGGGCCTACGTGCGCATGATGGGCGAGGAGGGGCTGCGCTCGGCCACCGAGGTGGCGGTGCTGTCGGCGAACTACCTGGCCAGGCGGCTGGAGCCGTACTTCCCGGTGCTCTACACCGGCGCGGGCGGCCTGGTGGCGCACGAGTGCGTCGTGGACATCCGCCCGCTCCAGAAGGCCAGCGGCATCAGCAACGAGGACCTCGCCAAGCGGCTCATGGACTACGGCTTCCACGCGCCGACGATGTCGTTCCCGGTCAACGGCACCCTGATGGTGGAGCCGACCGAGAGCGAGAACCTCGCCGAACTGGACCGCTTCGTGGAGGCGATGGTGGCGATCCGCGGCGAGATCGACAGGGTGGCCTCGGGGGAGTGGGACGCGGCGGACAACCCGCTGCGCAACGCCCCGCACACCGCGGAGGCGGTGACCGCCGACGAGTGGTCGCACGGCTACACGCGCGCCGAGGCGGCCTACCCGCTGGCGTCGCTGCGCACGGACAAGTACTGGCCGCCGGTCGGCCGGATCGACCAGGCCTACGGGGACCGCAACCTGGTCTGCTCCTGCCCGCCGCCGGAGGCCTTCGAGCTGTAGGGCGGCCGAGGCCGCGGTGAGGGGCGCCGGTCGTCGGACCGGTGCCCCTTCCGTTGTTCCGGGTGTAAATCTACGTCGTAAAAGTCCGTTTTGTTCTCCCTCATCATCGGGGGGAGAAGAGCGGGCAGTGTCCACAGCTCCGGCGCGGACCTCCGGCCCCCGGCCACCGCAGGCGTTAGAGTTGCGGCGACACGGACCGCGTTCCCACCGCGCGGACCCCCACCCCGCCACCCCCACGGAAAGCGGAGAGCATGACCACGACGTCCGGACCTTCCGCGCGCTCTGGCCCCGCCGACCCGCCCCCGGCCACCGACCCCCGGGACACGGACGAGGCCGAGGCGCCGACCGGGCAGGGCGCCGCCGAACTGTGCGACCAGGCCCGGGACCTCGCCGAGAGCGGCCACCTCAAACGCGCCGCCAAGCTCTACCAGCAGGCGGTGGCCGCCAACCCCCACCCGCGGGTGCAGGCCCGCGCCCTGCTCGGCCTGGCCGTGGCCGAGGACCAGCGGGGCGACCTGGCCGCCGCCCGCGAGGCCGCCCGCCGCGCCCTGGCCACCGGCGACTCGCGGTACGCCCCGCGCGCCGCCTACCACCTCGCGCTCTCCCTCGAACAGGACGGCGACCACGCCGAGGCCGACCGCGTCTGGCGCCGCCTGCTCGACCTGGGCGGGTCCGACTACACGGCCGTGGCGCACTACGGGCTTGCCCGCTCCGCCGAGGGGCGCGGCGACACCGGCGGGGCCGAGGACCACTGGGAGGCGGCGCTGGCCCTGCCGTCCGATCCCGGTTCGCTCGGCCGCCTGCACGCCGCCACCGTCGTGGACGCCTCCCGCGACCTGGCCGAACGCCTGTTGGGGCGAGGGCTGCCGGGCGCCGCCGCGGCCGCGGTCGAACGCGGCCTGTCGGTCGCGGACGACCCCGGTCTGCGCCTGCTGCGCGCCGCCGTCCACCTGGAGCACGCCATCGCCGACGTCGGCGCGGTCGTGGACCCGGACGCGGCCTCCGAGGACGCGGAGGAGACGGGGACGGGGGCCGCGCCGGGCACCTTCGCCGCCGCCGTGGAACTCCTGGCGGGGCTGCTGGCACTGCGCGGGGACCCCGCCGCGGCCGAACGGGTCTGGCGGCTGGGCCTGGGCGATCGGGACCCGGACACCGCGGGGGAGGTGCGCTGGCGGCTGCGCAGGGCCTTCGCCGCGTCCGAGGAGGACGGGGAGCCGTGGTGGGATCCCTACCTGGAGGAGGCGGCGGCGACCGCGAGCGCTCCCGCGCTGGCGGGGGAGCTGTTCGCCGTGGTCACCCAGATGCACGCCCTGCTGGCGCTGCCGGTGGCGGAGGGGGAGGCGCGTCCGGCCGCGCTGCGGTCGGCCATGGAGCAGGCGCTGCGCACGCCGAGCGAGCTGGTGTGGGGGCCCGGCGTGCACGCCGACTTCCGGCGTCGGCTGAGCGAGGCGATGGGCGGCCGGGACGTGCTGCCCGAGGGGTGGCCCGACTCGGCGCGGGAGTGAGGGCCGGGGCCGAGCGTGTCGTGCGGCGGGTCCGGAGCCGCTCAGTGGTGCGCCGGGTTGCGTCGCCCACCCTTTTTCGGGGGCCGGTCCGGCCCTCGGGGACGGGGGGAGCCGGTCCTGGCGCCCGCGCGCTCACCAGGGGTCGTCAGGGGACACGTCACCGCCCGGAGCCGTGTCTCTCGACGGGCGGGACGCGTCGGCCTTGTGGCGTGGTGTGTGGGCGGGGCCGGGCGTCAGGCGGCGACGCGGGGTCGGTGCGGGGCGACAACCACCCCGTCGGGGAGCAGCTCACCGGTGTCGTCGAAAAGGACGACGCCGTTGCAGAGCAGACTCCAGCCCTGTTCGGGGTGGCTGGAGACGACCCGGGCCGCTTCACGGTCGGTGTCCTCGAAGGACGGGCAGGCAGGTTCGTGGCTGCACATGGGACAGGCCTTTCGGTCCAGAGGCGCTCGTCGTTGAGCTGACGCCAAGAGTAGTGGCTCACATCACATGCTTGTTGCGGTTTAGCCCGGATGTGTTTGCCCTGCCGCTGTCGTCCGCTCTCGGTGAGTGAGATACCCCCAGGCCAGCAATGGTTCTGTTCTGTCCGACCCCGGACACAAGGAACTCAGTACCCGCCGCGCGTCCGGCGTGCCGCCGGGCGGCTGCGCATCCCCGCGCCGGCCAGTCCGCCGTGCTGGAAGGCCCTGACCAGCTCGCCGCCGAGGTTGACCCCCGCGCCCAGCGCCAGGCCCACCGTGACCGCCTCCGCGAGGCTGAGCAGCCCGGCGGAGGGGTCGCCCTGCGTGATCTCGATCAGGCCCCGGTACAGGATGCTGCCCGGCAGCAGCGGGGCGATCGACGGGACCAGGTACGGCAGCACCGGTCTGCGCGTGCGCCGCGCCAGCCAGTGGCCCACCACGCCCACCGCGACCGCGCCCGCGACCGTGCCCACCACCGCGGGCACGTGCAGCAGGTCGCGCATGCTCGCGTAGATCACCCAGATCATCACGCCGAGCACGCCGATCATCGGCAGCATCCGGGGCGGTACGGCGAGCGAGATCGCGAAGGCCACCGCGATCCCCGCCGCGCCGATCAGCACGGGGATCTCTATCGAGGTGCCCGCGGAGGGGAGGTCCTCCAGGTCGATGCTCACGCCCAGGCGCTGCGCGGTGTAGGCGACCGCGCCCACGCCGGACACGATCGCGCCCAGGATGAAGAAGGTCTCCAGCAGGCGTGCCGCCGCCGACACGTAGGTGCCGCTGATGCCGTCCTGGAGGCTGGAGACCAGCGGGCGGCCGGGCAGCAGGGCCATGATGTTGCCGGTGATGATCGCCCCGGCCTGCAGGCCCAGGTCCAGCGTGGTGCTGGCCCACAGCAGCGCCACGCCGATCGTGGCGGCCACCACCGCGGCCCCCACCATCTGGTAGAACTCCGCGACGCCCCGCTTGGCCAGGAACACCGAGGTGCGGTCGCCCATGACGGTGGCCAGGAATGCCGCGGTCGCCACGAACAGGCCGCCGCCCACCATGAGGCTCGCGCTGGAGGCGATGAGGCCGAACCCGACCGCGATGAGCCAGTTGGGGTAGGGCATGCGGGCGCGCCTGATCTGGGTCAGGCGGGCGGTGGCGTCCTCCAGCTCCAGCAGGCCGAGCGCGCACTGCTGCACCAGGGTGTGCAGCTCGTTGACGCGGAAGTAGTCCAGGGTGCGGCGGCGCACCACCCGTTCGCCGGTGATCGGGGGGTGCTCGCCCCCGGGGTGGGTGGACAGGGTGATGGTGGTGAAGGTGACCGAGACCTCCGAGCGGGGCAGGTCGAAGGCGACCGAGAGGCTGAGCATCGCCTCGCTGACGGCTTCCGTGCCCTCTCCGCTGGCGAGCATCAGCTCGCCCACCCGCAGCACCAGGTCGATGGCGCGGGCGTCGGGGAGGTTGACGTCCTCGGTCTCGTCGAAGCCGTCCGGGGTCAGTTCCCGCTCGTGCGCCTCCCGCCAGTCCCGCATCCTGCTGAGCAGGCGGTCCTCGCTCGGGGGCACGGACCGCTCCCGCTTGCTTGGCATCCCTGTCTCCGTCTCCTCCCCGCCTGTACCCGTGGTGACCGGCGCGCTGTGGACAACCCATGAGGGGACGCGGTCCCGGAGGGTGGGGTTCGCCCGGAACGGGGGTCGTGGCCGGTGAGTTCGATCACCGGATCATCCTGTCAAGGCCGCGGGCCCGTCGACAGCGACGCGCCGGGGCTTTCGGGGCGGGGCGCGGGGCCCGCGCGCGGGGGGCCGGGACGCGCGCCGGATCGGGCCGGAGCCCCGGCGGGGCGGGGCCTCACGCCGCGTTTCGGGACCGCGCGCCGGTGGGGGCGGGGCCGTGGAACCTGGTGGCCCGGTGTGCGTGCGGCGGGCGGGGGCCGCGGGCCTGGTGGCCCGGTTTCCCCGGAGCGCGGGCCGGTGGTGTCAGCCGGAGCCGGGCCCGGAGCCGCCGTCGCGCTCCCCGGGGCGGACCAGCCCGTGCTCGTAGGCGTAGACCACCGCCTGGACCCGGTCGCGCAGTTCCAGCTTGGTGAGGATGCCGCCGACGTGGGACTTGACGGTCGTCTCGCCCAGCACCAGGTGGGCGGCGATCTCGGCGTTGGACCACCCGCGCGCGAGCAGGCGCAGGACCTCGTGCTCGCGGGCGGTCAGGGTGTCCCCGGCGTGCTCGGTGCCGGGGGAGGCGGAGGGCAGGAGGGGGGCGAACCGGTCGAGCAGGCGGTTGAGCACCGTGGGGGAGATGGCCGCCGCCCCGTCCGCGACCACCTCGACGGCCGACACGAGTTCGGCGGGCGGCGCGTCCTTGAGCAGGAACCCGGAGGCGCCCGCGCGCAGCACCTCGACGGCGTACTCGTCCAGGTCGAAGGTGGTCAGCGCCAGGATCCGCACCCGGTGGCCCAGGGGCCGCGCCCACGACACGATCTGCCGGGTGGCCTCGATCCCGTCCATGCCGGGCATGCGCACGTCCATGAGGACCACGTCGGGCAGCAGGCTGCGGGTGGAGCGGACCGCCTCACGGCCGTCGGAGGCCTCGCCCACCACGGAGAGGTGCGGGGCGGACTCCAGGATCATGCGGAAACCGGCGCGGACGAGGGGCTGGTCGTCGACCAGCAGTACTGAGACGGGCACAGGGGGAATTGTGCCGTATCCCGGGCGGCGGCCGGGTCCCGAACCCGGGGACGGTGCGGTCGGGGCGGGGGCACCTCCGGTGTCCGGGGCCGGGCCAGCCGTGCCTTCGGTGCCCGGTCGGGGTCACCCGCGTCGGCGGTCCGCCGGTGCGGGCAGGGGCGGCGGGGTGCCGCCGAACGCCGGGCACAGCGCCTGGTGTTCGCACCAGTCGCAGAGCTTGCTCTTGCGGGGCTCCCACACCCCGGCGCGTCCGGCCGCCTCGATCCGCGCCCAGATGTCGGCGATCTCGGACTCCGCGGCCCGCAGTTCGTCCTCGGTGGGGTCGTACCAGCGCACCGCGCCGTCGCCGCCCAGGTAGACGAGTTGGAGGCGGGTGGGTACGACGCCGAGGTCGCGCCAGATCATCACCGCGTAGAAGAAGATCTGGAACCGGGCCTTGTCCTCGAACCGGGGGGCGGGCGACTTGCCGGTCTTGTAGTCCACGATCCGGATCTGGCCGGAGGGGGTGACGTCGATGCGGTCCACGTAGCCGCGCAGCCGCAGGCCGGTGGGCAGGGACACGTCCAGGCGCATCTCGCGGTCGCGGGGCTCCAGGGTGGTGGGGTTCTCCAGGTCGAAGTAGCGGCGGACCAGGTCGCGGGCGGACTCCAGCCAGGTGTCGCGCTCGGCGTCGTCGGCGAACAGCTCGTCCACCTCGGGCTTCTTCTCGCGCAGCTTCTTCCACTGGGGGTCGACGAGGCCGACGGCGTTGCGCGGGTCGCGCGACTCGGCGGGCAGCTCGTACAGGCGCTCCAGGCAGGCGTGGACGAGGGTGCCGCGCAGGGCCGCCGCGCTGGGCGCCTCGGGGAGGCGGTCGATGGTGCGGAAGCGGAACAGCAGCGGGCACTGGAGGAAGTCGGAGGCCCGGGAGGGGGAGAGGGCGGACGGAAGGAGCGCGGTGGTCATGGATCGAGCCTATGAGAAGGTCGCGACAGCGTGCGAGGGAAGAGTGCGGCCTGTGGAGAACCGGGCGGCCCGGGGCGGTGGTGAGCCGGGTCGTGGGCGCCGTCCGGCCGCGGCGGGCGCGCCGTAGTCTGGGGGTGTGACGACCGGTAGTGACCCATCCGCGCCCAAGCCCCGCGACCGTTCCGCCAGACCGGGGTTACTGATCGGCCGCCCCTTCGGCATCCCCGTGTACGTGACCTCCTCGTGGCTGATCGTCGCGGCGCTGATCACCCTGGTCTACGGCGGCGTCGTCCAGGGCCGCCTGGCGCTGGGGCCCGCCGCCTACCTGCTGGCCTTCGTCTTCGCGGTCCTGCTCTACGCCTCCGTGCTGGTGCACGAGCTCGCGCACGCGGTGGTCGCGCGCATGTACGGCCTGCCGGTCCGGCGCATCGTGCTGTACGTGCTGGGCGGGGTCTCCGAGATCGAGCGCGAGGCGCCCACGCCGGGCCGTGAGTTCTGGATCGCGTTCGCCGGGCCGCTGTTCTCCCTGCTGCTGGCGGCGGGCGGGTTCGGCCTGTACCTGTTCACCGAGCCGCGCACCGTGGTGGGCGAGCTGCTGTTCCAGCTGTGGATCGCCAACCTGCTGGTGGGCGCGTTCAACCTGCTGCCGGGGCTTCCGCTGGACGGCGGGCGGCTGCTGCGCGCCGGGGTGTGGAAGGCGACGGGCAGGCCCTTCGCGGGAAGTGTGGCCGCGGCCTGGGGCGGCCGGGTGCTGGCGCTGCTGGTGGTGGCGCTGCCGTTCCTGATCACGTGGTGGGCGGGCGGACGGCTCAGCCCGTGGAGCGTGGTGTGGGGCTTCGTCCTGGGCGGTTTCATGTGGATGGGCGCCTCCGACGCGCTGCGCGCCGCCCGGGTGCGCGAGCGCATCCCGCGTCTGCGGGCCCGCGATCTGGCCCGGTCCTCGGTGACGGTGCCGGCCGACACACCGCTGGCCGAGGCCGAGCGCCGGGCCCGGGAGGCGGAGGCGGTGGAGGTCGTGCTGACCGACGCCCAGGGCGTTCCCACGGCGGTGGTGCATCCGGCGGCGGCCGGGGCGATCGAGCCGGAGCGTCGGGCGTGGGTGCCGGTGTCGAGTGTGTCCCGGGCGGTGACCGAGCATTCTCTGGTGCCGGTGGGTCTGGAGGGTGAGGAGTTGCTGCGGGCGCTGACGGGTCATCCGCTGCCGGAGTACGTGGTGGTGGACGAGGGCGGTGGTGTGCGCGGGGTGCTCAGGGCCGCGGACGTCAACGCGGTGGTCTCGGGCGGGCGCTGAACCGGCTGAGGCCGGACGGTGCCGGTGGGGCCGCTTCCCTCTTCGCGACGGGGGTGCGCGGCGCGGATGGCGGACGCCGGACCGGGAGTGCCGGGCCGTGTGCGCGGGTGCCGGTCTTCTCCTTCGCGGCGCGGGCGGCGGAGGCCGGACCGGGGTCAGCGGCGGGCGCCCTCGGGCCACAGCACCGAGACCGGGCGAAAGAGCGAGCGCGCGTAGGCCACCACGTCGGCGGTGCCGCCGGGGCCGCGCGCGGGCCGGCCGTCCCAGACGGCCACGAGCTGGTCGCAGCGCCGTACGAGCAGCCTTCCGGCCTCCAGGTGGGCCTCGGGCGTGGACTCGCTGTAGGGCAGCGTGTGCACGAGGACGGCCTGTCGCAGGAGGCGGTCGTAGACGGGGTGGTGCTCCTCGGGCAGCGCCTCGCGGTAGCCGGAGGCGGGGATGACCGCCTCCAGCGGGGCTCCGGCCGCGACGACGGCCTCGGCGAAGACGGCGTCGGCGCCGTCGGCCAGGCAGGACAGGCCCACCATCTCGCATCCGTAGGGTTCCAGGTGGGCGGAGAGCAGCGCGCTGACGGTGCGTCGCACGTCGGGGGCCAGGTCGCGGTGACCGGTGACTCCGATGTGGATCACGAAACCTCCCTGATGATCGCTTCGCGGCTTTTCTACCCTTAAGCGGTGATACCGCTCACCAGGGACAGAAGCCGGTCGTCCAGGTCGGCCACGCAGCGCGCCCGCGTTCCCGAGTGCTGGCGGCGAAAGGCCCGGACCCGGCCGATGATCCGCTCGGACTCGTACCGGACGCCCGTGTTCAGCGCCTCGTGGACCAGGCGGAAGGCCTCGTCCACGTCCCCCGCCTCGGCGTGCGCCGAGGCCAGCTCCACCTGGAGGACCGCGGACTGCTTGGGGTTGGCCCCGCGCGGCGCGAACGCCTCGGCGAAGGCCCGGCGGGCGTCGTTCGGCTGGCGCAGCCGCACGCCCACCCGGGCGCGGTAACCGGCGACCTTGGTCTCGTCGAAGGCGAACACCCACGGCCAGGGCGGGTCGGTGTTGGCGGAGCGGGACACCTCCCGCTCGGCCCGGTCCAGGGCGCGCGCGGCGGCCGCGCCGTCCCCGTTCCCGGCGTGCGCGAGCGCCCCCACGCAGGCGAGCCAGGCGCGCGCGGTGGGGTGGGCGGAGGGGCCCAGGACGTGTTCGGCCTCCTGGACCAGCCCCAGGCCCAGGTGGTGGTCCTCGGCGGTGTCGGTCTCGAAGGCCGCCAGGGACCCCAGCATGTACACGTCGAGCAGGCGCATGTCCGCCTGGCGCGCGCGCATGACCGCGGTGCGGTAGTGCGCCCTGGCCGATCCCGTGTCGCCCCGGTCCGCGTGCAGCCAGGCGGCGAAGCCGGAGGCCTCGCTGACCGCGGCGCACAGCTCGCCGTGGAACGGTGTCCCGTGCGAGTGCCCAAGCATCTGCTCGGCCAGATGCACGTGCGCCACAGCGCTGGGCAGCAGGTGGCGGGAGGGGGAGGTGGCGTCCATGCGGCGCTGGCCCCCGGTGATGGCGCGCAGGGAGGACGCGGTCGTCTCGTTGACGGTGTCGGGGCACGGGCCCGGGGCCACCGGGGCCGGAGCCGCACCGGTGGTGCCCGTGGTGACGGTGGTGGCGGTGAGTAGGGCTCCCGCGGCCACCGCGCGTCCGAAGTCGCGGCGCCTCGTGGTGTCCACCCCCTTCTCGGCGGGACGGGCCTGGGGCGGGACCCCGCCGAAGCGCAGCAGGTGCAGCGGGATGCCCAGGCGTCGGGCGAGGTCGTGTACCTGGCTGATGGTCAGCGACTGCTGGCCGTTGACCACGCGCGAGACCCAGCTCTGGGAGTAGTCGATCGCGCGGGCGAGGTCACCCTGGGACCAGCCGTGCGCCGCGCGCACGCCCTCGATGACCGTCGCCATGTCACAGGTGGCCAGGGCACCCGCCATGCGGGGACGTGTCCACAGGTCCGGTGGAAGAACGCCGTCTGGTTGGGGCATGAGCTTAGGTTAGGGACTCCGGGCGCCGCTGGTGGCTATGTGTAAGAAAGAAGTCCGTATGCGTGATCCGCATAGGACCGGCCGTTTCGCCTCCGGATACGGCAGAGTGCAAGGGTCGTTGGTCCCAGAGGTGTCTGGGAAGGGGAGGGGAGTCCCGTTGACCGTTGAGACCCCGCCGGCGGGGAGTCCGAGCCTGAGGCGTGACCCGGGCACGGCCGAGCTGGTGAACCGCGTGGAGCTGACGGACCTCGCCCTGCGCGGGCTGGCCGCCGAGCTGCGCTCACGCGGGGTGGAGGTCCGTGAGGACGGGTTGTGCGGGGCGGTGGACGCCGGTCCCAGCACCCGGCCCCAGCGCGCCCTGCTGCGGCCCCACCGCGGGGACCTGTGGTGGTGGATGCGCTGGCCGCTCCAGGACGGGCTGCCCACGGCGCTGGCGGGCGTGCCCATCTCACCGGTCGCGCACACCTCCGCCGCCGCGCGCCGGATCGTGGTCGCCCTGTCCATGTCCGTCGGCGAGGGCTGAGCACGCGCGGTTCGCCGCGCGGAACGTCCCCGGCGTGATCCCGTAGGAGCGGCCGAACCACCGCGTCAGGTGGCTCTGGTCGGCGAACCCCGACCGCGCGGAGGCCTCCGACAGCGGCGCCCCCGCCGCGATCAGCTCCCGGGCCCGCCGCAGCCGCAGCTGCCGCTGGTACTCGCTGGGCGCCATCCCCCGCACCGCGCGGAAGGCCCGGTAGACCGCGAACCGGCTCCGCCCCGCCGCCGAGGCCAGCTCCCCGGCGCCCACGTCCTCGGCGAACCGCTCGCGCAGCACCGCCTCCACCCGGGCCGCCACCCGCGCCGCGTCCGGGTCCGACACCCGCGCCACCGCCGACCGCCCGACCGCCCCGCGGCCCGTCATCGCCACCACCGCGCCGCGCAGGGCCTCGTCCACGGCCAGCCGCGGGCTCCCCCGCCACAGCGCCGAGTGCAGCCCCAGCAGCGCTCGGGCCAGCCGGGGGTCCTCCACCAGCGGGTCGGCGAACAGCGGCAGCCCCGCCCGGCCCTCGGCGGCGTCGGCGAGCACCTCCCGCACCAGTTCCGGCCCGATGTGCACGATCCGGTAGGTGAACCCCGGCTCGGCCCCGGCGTGCCCGTCGTGCGGGTCGTCCGGGTTGAACGCCAGCACGGTCCCGGACACGCTCGCGTGCGCGCCGCCCCGGCAGTTGAACGCCTGCACGCCCGACTCGGTCACCCCGAACGAGTACGCGTCGTGGCTGTGCCGGTGGTAGGCGTGCCGCTCGAAGTGCGCGTGCATCGCCTCCAGCGGCCGCTCGGGTGAACGCCAGTACCTGGCCCAGTCCCCTGTCACGCCTCCATTGTCGGACGCCCGCGGTCTCCGGCGGTACCCGCGCGCACCGGCCGTCCGGGCGTCCGGGCGACCGGGCGACCGCCTGGAGAGGCGCCACGACGCCGGAACCGGAGCTGCCTGCGCGCACCAGCGTCCAAGACGGCGGGGCCGCGGGCGCGCCATCCTCACACCCATGCGTTTCGACACCAAGATCGCCGTGGCCGTCCGCGAGGACCTGGCCCCCTGGCAGAAGCTCAACGTGACGGCCTTCCTCAGCAGCGGCGTCGCGCACGCGCGCCCCGACTCCGTCGGCAAGCCCTACGAGGACGCCTCGGGCAACACCTACTTCGCGATGTTCCGCGAACCGGTGCTGGTCTACGGGGCGGACGCGCGCACCCTGGCCCGCACGCTGGAGCGCGCCCGCTCCCGGGGCCTGGCCGCCGCGCTGTACACCGGGCAGCTGTTCGCCACCGGCAACGACGACGACAACCGCGCCGCCGTGCGCGGGGTGGCCGCCGCGGACCTGGACCTGGTGGGCGTGGCCGTGCACGGGCCCAGGGCGGACGTGGACAAGGCGGTCAGGGGACTGCGCGCGCATCCCTAGGAGCGGTCGCCCGGGCCGCCTCAGACCGTCTCGGACTCGGCGGCGGCCAGGGCGGCGCCGACGATCCCGGCCGTGTTGAGCAGCGAGGCGGCCACGACGGGCGTGCGGATGTCCAACAGCGGCAGGAACTTGTCCGCCTTGCGGCTGACCCCGCCGCCGACCACGATCAGGTCCGGCCACAGCAGGTCCTCCACGACCCGGTAGTAGCGGTGCAGCCGCTCGGTCGCCCACTCGCGGTAGGACAGCTCCTCGCGCTCCTTGGCGCCCGAGGAGGCCCGCGTCTCGGCGTCGTGGCCGTCGATCTCCAGGTGTCCGAACTCGGTGTTGGGCACCAGGCGCCCGTCCACCACCAGCGCGGTGCCGATCCCCGTGCCCAGGGTGGTCAGCAGCACCACCCCCGGCACGCCCTTGGCGGCGCCGTAGCGGGTCTCCGCCACGGCGGCGGCGTCGGCGTCGTTGAGCACGCGCACCGGTCGGCCGGTGGCCTCGGCGAACAGCGCCCGCGCGTCGGTGTCGATCCAGCTCTTGTCCAGGTTGGCCGCGGTGCGCACCACGCCCCCCTGGACCACGCCCGGGAAGGTCACGCCCAGGGGCATCCCCGCGGCCTCGGGGAAGTGCTCGGCGATCCCTTGCACGATCTCGGCCACCGCCTCGGGGTCGGAGCGGTCGGGGGTGAGGACCTTCGTCCGCTCCTTGAGGAACTCGCCGGTGGTCAGGTCGACCGGCGCGCCCTTGATCCCGCTGCCGCCGATGTCGATTCCCAGCCCCGTGGTCAGCTGTGACATGGGTTGTCTTCTCCCGTGGTCCTCGTGATGGTGGTCGGGCGCGGTCAGGGGCCCGTCAGGCTGAATACTGCCCTGGGGGCGGGGTTTTCGCACGTGCGGGCGCACCGCGTCCGTTCGCCGCGGTACCGGGGGGCCGATACCCTGGGCGATCGCCCTGCCAACCAATAGCGACGTGGGAAGACGAGAGCGACGTTGACCGGTATCCATGGCCGCCGCGGCCCCTTCACCGACGGCGACACCGTGCAGTTGACCGACCCCAAGGGTCGCATGCACACCATCACCCTGCGAGAGGGCGCCGCCTTCCACTCCCACAAAGGCAAGGTCGACCACGACGACCTCATCGGACAGCCCGAGGGCAGTGTGGTGCGCTCCAACACCGGCACGGCCTACGTGGCGCTGCGCCCCCTGCTGATCGACTACACCCTGTCGATGAAGCGGGGCGCCACCATCGTCTACCCCAAGGACGCCGCCCAGGTGCTCGTGGAGGCCGACATCTTCCCCGGCGCGCGCGTGGTGGAGGCCGGGGCGGGCTCGGGGGCCATGTCCAACTGGCTGCTGCGCGCGGTCGGTGAGGGCGGCATGGTGCACTCCTACGAGCGCCGCGCCGACTTCGCCGAGATCGCCCGCAAGAACGTGGAGAGGTTCCACGGCGGTCCGCACCCGGCCTGGAAGCTCACCGTCGGCGACCTGGTCGAGGAGCTGGACGAGACCGACGTCGACCGGGTCTTCCTGGACATGCTCGCGCCCTGGGAGTGCCTGGACGCGGTCGCCGGCGCCCTCATCCCGGGCGGCCTGGTGTGCTGCTACGTCGCCACCACCACCCAGCTGTCGCGTGTGGTGGAGCAGCTGCGCGAGGACCCCCGCTTCTACGAGCCGCGCTCGTGGGAGACCATGCTGCGCACCTGGCACGTGGAGGGCCTGGCGGTGCGCCCGGACCACCGCATGATCGGGCACACCGGCTTCCTGGTGGTCGCGCGCCGCCTGGCCGACGGGGCCGAGGCCCCCGAGCGCCGCCGCCGTCCGGCCAAGGGCGCCTACGGCAAGGACTTCACCGCCGCGCGCGAGCAGGACCGGCGCGCGGCCGGAGCGGAGGGGACCCCGGCCGAGGAGGTCAGGGCGCTGGCCACCGACGCGGCGGTTCCCGAGGCGCCCCGCGGTGACGGTGGGACCGGCGGGGCGGTCGACGCCTCCGGTCCACAGGTTCCCGGCGCCGGCGTCGACGCCGCCGACCCTCAGGCCATGGGGGACGGCACCGCCGACCCTCAGGCCCCGGGGGACGGCGCCCGCGACTGAGTTCTGGGCCCCTCATCCGGGCCCGCCGCCCGAGCCCGCCCGCGCACGCCGCACGCCGCACGCCGCTCCTCACCGTGCGTCTTCGGCGCGGTCCCCACGGGGACCCGCCCGGGCGGGCTTCGGCGTGTCCGGGGCAGGCCCGCTGACGTGCGTGGGGAGGGATCGCCAGGAGGGGCGGATTCCTTGCCCGAAGCCGGACCCAGAGGTTACGTTCTCATTACGTCGGGTCATCCGGTAGCACTCTGACCTGTGATGACGCAAGACCTGGAAATGAGGCCTACGACACTCTCCGGCTCTGGGGGGTTAGGAATAGGGCGAGGGTAGGTAGGCTCCGATGTAGTTCCTCATAGGGAGGTGGCGGACGTGGCTGAGCGCGACGACGAGCGTCAGAGCGACCGGGACCGTGAAGTCGAAGAACTCACGGCCCAGGTCTCCTACATGGAAAAGGAACTCAGCGTGGTTCGGCGCAAGCTCGCCGATTCGCCCCGGCATGTACGCCTGCTGGAGGAGCGGCTGAGGGAGGCACAGGCCAATCTCGCCGCTGCCAACGGCCAGAACGAACGGCTCGTCTCCACTTTGAAGGAGGCGCGCGAGCAGATCGTGGCGCTCAAGGAGGAGGTCGACCGGCTGGCCCAGCCGCCGTCGGGCTTCGGCGTCTACCTCGGTTCACGCGAGGACGAGACCGTCGAGATCTTCACCAACGGCCGCAAGATGCGGGTCAACGTCAGTCCCTCGGTGGACCTGGACAACCTGCGCCCCGGCCAGGAGGTCATGCTCAACGAGGCCTTCAACGTCGTCGAGGTGGAGTCCTTCGAGACCGTCGGCGAGGTCGTCATGCTCAAGGAGATCCTTGAGGACGGCGAGCGCGCCCTGGTGATCTCCCACCACGACGAGGAGCGGATCGTCCGCCTGGCCGAGCCGCTGCGCGACGAGGCGATCCGCCCCGGCGACTCGCTGCTGCTGGAGCCGCGCTCGGGGTACGTCTACGAGCGCATCCCCAAGTCCGAGGTCGAGGAGCTCATCCTCGAAGAGGTCCCCGACATCGCCTACACCGACATCGGCGGCCTCTCCGGGCAGATCGAGATGATCCGCGACGCGGTCGAGCTGCCCTACCTGTACAAGGAGCTCTTCTACGAGCACCAGCTGCGCCCGCCCAAGGGCGTGCTGCTCTACGGCCCTCCCGGGTGCGGCAAGACGCTCATCGCCAAGGCGGTCGCCAACTCGCTGGCCAAGCAGGTCGCCGAGCGCACCGGCCGCGACGTCGGCAAGAGCTTCTTCCTCAACATCAAGGGCCCCGAGCTGCTCAACAAGTACGTGGGCGAGACCGAGCGGCACATCCGCCTGGTCTTCCAGCGCGCACGGGAGAAGGCCTCCGAGGGTACGCCGGTCATCGTCTTCTTCGACGAGATGGACTCGATCTTCCGCACCCGCGGCTCGGGTGTGTCCTCCGACGTGGAGAACACGATCGTGCCCCAGCTCCTGAGCGAGATCGACGGTGTGGAGGGCCTGGAGAACGTCATCGTCATCGGCGCCTCCAACCGCGAGGACATGATCGACCCGGCGATCCTGCGGCCCGGCCGCCTGGACGTCAAGATCAAGATCGAGCGGCCCGACGCCGAGGCGGCCCGCGACATCTTCGGCAAGTACATCACCACGGACCTGCCGCTGCACGACGAGGACCTGGTCGAGCACGGCGGGTCGGCCAAGGCCACGGTGGACGCCATGATCCAGCGGGTCGTGGAGCGCATGTACACCGAGGGCGAGGAGAACCGCTTCCTGGAGGTCACCTACGCCAACGGTGACAAGGAGGTCCTGTACTTCAAGGACTTCAACTCCGGCGCGATGATCGAGAACATCGTCTCCCGGGCCAAGAAGATGGCCATCAAGGACTTCATCGACCAGCAGTCCAAGGGCATCCGGGTCTCGCACCTGATGCAGGCCTGCGTCGACGAGTTCAGCGAGAACGAGGACCTGCCCAACACCACCAACCCCGACGACTGGGCGCGCATCTCCGGAAAGAAGGGCGAGCGCATCGTCTACATCCGGACCCTGGTCACGGGCAAGAAGGGCGCGGAGTCCGGGCGCAGCATCGACACGGTCGCCAACACCGGCCAGTACCTGTAGGAACGCACCCGCGAGAGCGCTCTGAGGGGCCGACCGGACTACCGGTCGGCCCCTTCTCGTGCCGGTTGTTTCCGGACCCCGTGTTGGCAGGGTGTTAACGCTTTTTCGGGGTCCGAGCGGGCCGAGGAGTACCCCCCTGCCGTCCTCCCGGAGATCACTGAGCGTATGGGTTTTCCGTCCGCTGACGAGGCGCAATCTCCACTTGGCAGTGGCCGCCGTGCTGTGCTCTACGGCCCTGCGGGAGGCGCATGTTCAAACGCAGATAGGGGCGCCCCTGATACGCCGGTCCTGTGCGATGGCGATCTCCTACGACCACCCCCGTCCGGTTGTGTTGGTGCGCGTCAGACCCTCTGACAAGATGACGCTGCACACTAGGCAGGGAGTTCGATCTTTGAACAGGACCAACGACCCGGTGCCGGTCAAGACGCGGCCGCAGACATCAGGCGGGCGGGGCCCATGCTGAAGCAGGTCGCCGAGGGTGTGCTGATCCACCAGAGCGAGTTACTCGAGAACAACACCGTTGTCGTGCGTGGCAGGGACGGCGTGCTACTCGTGGACGCCGGGATTACCGGCGCTGAAATGACCTGCCTGGCGAACGACCTTCGTGAGCTGGGCCAGCCCGTGGTAGCAGGCTTCTCGACGCATCCTGATTGGGATCACGTGCTCTGGCACGCCGAACTCGGCGAAGCGCCCCGTTACGGCACAGCCCGCTGCGCGGCCTTTATGCGGGACGTGTTGTCGAACGCGGACTGGAAGGCCGGCGTCGCCGAGGGGCTGCCGCCGGAAATCGCTGAGGACACACCGCTGAACCTGTACGGCCTCATCACTGGTCTGCCCGCTGAAACCGCGCAGCTTCCTTGGGACGGCCCCAGGGTGCGGATCATCGAGCATACGGCGCATGCCCCGGGCCATGCGGCGCTGCTGATCGAAGAACGCCGCGTTCTCATCGCCGGCGACATGCTCTCCGATGTCTTCGTTCCCGTGTTGGACGACACCGATAACCCGATTGAGGACTACCTCGTCGGGCTGGGACTGATCGAGGGCGTAGCGGACGACGTCGATGTCCTCATCCCCGGACACGGATCCGTCGCCAGGGACGAGGAGGTACGCGCAAGGATCAAACTGGATCGAGCGTACGTGGAGGACCTGCGTGACGCCCGGGTTTCCAGCGACCCACGGGTCGTATCGCCCAAGCCCGGCTGGGAGTGGGCAAGCGACATTCACGAAGGGCAGGCCCGAAGCCTCGCCCGAGGAAGCGAGCGCGAGGGGACGCCCGACTAGAGGTCCGCTTCCGCCACAGGACGACCCTGCCAGTGAGCCGTTTCCGAGACGGCGTCGCTGACCGCGAGTTGGACAGTCCCGCGCATTGAAGAAGCTCCTGGTAGACGGGTTCTCGACCAAGATCACCCGTGTTCGCCAGGAGCTTTGCGTGCTTGCCTGTCCATCCTCGATAGATCTGTCCAGCCGTACCTTGCGGTTCCTGGCCGGACAACTGACCGCCAGGTGGCAGGAGATCGGGACGCGGTGGCGACGTCCTTCCCGCTTCACGGCAGGCCCTACCTCGCCCCGGTTCATCTGCGGTGCGGTGACACCTACGCCCAGCTCGCCGCCGGGTTCGGCCCCTTCGGGCGACTGCTCTGTTCCAGTGGGGAAGGGTAGTCTGCCCCACTGGGTTTCTGGCTGAGGTGTACTGCGTTTGGTGGTCTGCTGTGGAGTGACGCGTCCACCATCACCCCAAGGTCTCTCATTCGTGGAATATCTGTCAGCAGTTCTGGCTCATGGCCTGGATGCGGCGGGAGACTCCCAGACTGCCATAACCCCACCGGCCACTGCCCGGGCCGCAGGTCCGGCTGCAACAGCGATTGTTCCGTCCGCCATGTCGGAGAGCGTATAGGCAGCGCCCGCATAGGAGACAAACCGAAAATGAAGTCGGCCGCCGATGCGGCACACAGCCCGGTGGGGTCGGTGTTGTTGATGAGGTCGCGGTGGCACAGAACGGCGTTGCCCGCGCTGGACGATGTCTCCATGCCCGCCGGGCTCGGTGACCGAAAGCAGTCTCGACGACAACAGTTGCCCGAAGGCAACGATGCCCGTCTCCACAGAACCGGTCCCTGCGTGCGCCCGGAGGAGCCGCAGCCGGAACCGGGACCTCAGGGCGGTCTGCTTGACGGGCTCCACGGGACCGACCTCACCACCGGCCTCCACGGCCGCGGAGCCGAAGGCGGCTCAGAGCTCCACGGGGTCGCGGACGAGGGGGCAGGTCATGCAGTGCCCGCCACCGCGCCCACGGCCCAGTTCGGCGCCGACGATGGGGATGACCTCGACACCGGCCCGGCGCAGCAGGGCGTTGGTCTGCGTGTTGCGGTCGTAGGTGACGACCACGCCCGGCTCCAGGGCGACGGCGTTGTTGGCGCTGTCCCACTGCTGCCGCTCCGAGGCGTAGGCGTCGCCGCCGGTCTCGATGACCCGCAGCTCCCGCAGGCCCAGGGCCCCGGCCACCACGTCCGTGAACGCGCGGTCCCCCTCGTCGGCGACCCCGATGCCCGGGGCCCGGTTGCTCGGCCACAGGGACAGCGTGTGGACGGCGTCCATGATGCGCGGATAGAGGGTGACGGCGTCGCGGTCGACGAAGGTCAGGACGGTGTCGAGGTGCATCGCGGACCTCAGCTTGGGCATGCCCGCGACGATCACCCGCTCAGCCGCGCCGTTCTCGAACAGCGCCGCCGCCACCTGGGTGATCGCCTGCCGTGAGGTGCGCTCGCTCATGCCCATGAGCACGACTCCGTTGCCGACCGGCATGACGTCGCCGCCCTCCAGGGTCGCCCGCCCCCAGTCCTGTTCGGCCTCTCCCCACCACACGGTGTCCCCGGCGAAGTCGGGATGGAACCGGTAGACGGTCCGCATGAGCAGGGTCTCGTCGTGGCGGGCGGGCCAGTACAGCGGGTTGAGCGTCACCCCGCCGTACAGCCAACAAGTCGTGTCCCGTGTGTAGAGGGTGTTCGGCAGGGGAGGCATGAGGTACTCGCGGGCCCCCGTCGACTCGCGGGCGAGCGCGAGGTAGCCGGACCGGAACTCCTCCGGCAGGTCGGTGGAGGCAAGGCCGCCGATCAGGAACTCGGCCAGGCGCCGGGGTTCGAGCGTCTCCAGGAACGCGCGCGTGTCGTCCATCAGTCCGGTGCCGACCTGGTTGGCGGTGATCTTGTGGTCCAGGAGCCAGGAACGGGCGCCCGGTACCGCCATGGTCTCGGCGAGGAGGTCGTGCAGCTCGACGACCTCGACGCCCCGGGAGCGCAACACGTCCGTGAACCCGGCGTGGTGGCGCTGGGCGCTGTCCACCCACATCACGTCGTCGAAGAGCAGGTCGTCGGCGTTGGTCGGCGTGAGGCGGCGGTGGGCGAGCCCCGGGGCGCAGACCAGGACCTTGCGCAGTCTGCCGACCTCGGAGTGGACGCCGTGCGCGGTCGCGGTGGTGTCGGCCATGGTGGTTCTCCCCCTGGTGAAGTCGGTTCCGGTGACGTGGCGCGGCCGCGGGTCACAGACTGATCCAGCCGGTCGCCAGGGCGGTCACACCGGCCGCGGCCCCGACGACGGAGAGGGCGCACACGGCGAGTTCGCCCGGTGAGAAGAGCCGTCTGCCCCGCTCCCTCCGGGCCTTGACGAACAGCAGCGTGGCCGGCGCGTAGATGATGAGGGACACCAGCAGGTACTTCGGCCCGGCCGCGTACAGCAGGAACGCCGTGTAGACCGTGGCGAGCACCGCGACCAGCAGGCCCAGGCGGGCGGCGCCCCCGCCGCGGACGGCCTCCGGGTCGGCGCCCGCCGCGACCCTGACCGCGAACACCGCAGCGAGCAGGAAGGGGATCAGGGTGAGCGAGCTGGTCAGGTTGAGGGCGAAGTCGAACGCGTCGTCGGAGAACAGGGTGACGACCAGGACGACCTGGGACAGGGACGTGGTCATCAGCAGGGCGGGGACCGGTACGTCGGAGGCGCTGGAGCGGCCCAGGAAGCGCGGCATGTCGTCGTCCTTGGCCGCGACGAACAGCACCTCGGCCGCCATCAGGGTCCATGCCAGGTAGGCGCCGAGCACCGAGACGATCAGGCCGACGCTGACGAACGCGACGCCCCAGGGGCCGACCGCGTGCTCCAGGACACCGGCCATCGAGGGCTGGCGCAGCTCGGCGATCTCGCTCATCGGCATGATGCCGTACGACACGACGGTGACCGAGGCGAAGACGGCGAAGACGCTGAGGAAGCCCAGGACGGTCGCGCGGCCCACGTCCTCGCGCCGTCTGGCGTGGCGGGAGTAGACGCTGGCGCCCTCGACCCCCAGGAACACGAACACCGTCACCAGCATGGTCCCCCGGACCTGTTCGAACAGCGAACCGGTGTGGCCGGCGCCGCCGAGGTTCTCCGCGAAGACCCCCGGGTCGAAGTAGAACAGCGCCAGGAGGACGAAGACGAGGATGGGGACGATCTTGGCGACCGTCACGATCCGGTTGATCGAGGCGGCCTCCCTGATCCCGCGGCGCACGAGGAGGAAGAACGCCCACAGGCCGACCGAGGACAGCGCCACCGCCAGGACCGTGTCACCGTCGCCCAGGGGCGGTGCGAGGGCTCCGATCGTCGACATGATCAGCACCCAGTAGGTCACGTTGCCCACGCAGGCGCTGGCCCAGTAGCCGAACGCCGAGAAGAAGCCGAGGTACTCGCCGAAGCCCGCCTTGGCGTAGGCGTAGACGCCGGCGTCCAGGTCGGGCCGGCGGACGGCGAGCATCTGGAAGACGAAGGCGAGCATCAGCATGCCGGTACCGGCGATCACCCAGGCGATCAGCGCGCCGGCGACCCCGGTCTCCCCGGCGAACCTCGCGGGCAGCGAGAAGACGCCGGCCCCCACCATCGAACCGACGACCATCGCGGTCATGGTCAGGAGGCTCAGTTCGGCGGCAGGTGGTGTCGTCCCGGTCTGCTCGGTCCTGGTCATGGTGCCTGCTTCCGCGGTCGTCCGGGACCCGTCCCGTGGCACGTTCGCTGCCGATAGTGCTCTAGTTATCGCTCAGAGTGACAATCTATGTTCGGGTCGAACGCTTCCGAAGCCCTTTCGGGAGGTCGGCGTGTTCTGCCGTCCGGCCCGTCCGGCCGGGGCGACGCACCCCGCCGAGGCCCCGGTGCCGTTCGGGGAGGGACCCGTACGTCGCCCGGTGTTCTTCGCGGCGCTTCCACGGGCCCGTGGAAGCCGCCGTGCGCCGCGACCTGCGAGGAGGCGGCGCGCCGCCGTTCCGCGCAACGCCGGAGAACACGGCACTTGGGCCACAATTGGCGCGGAAGCGTTCAAGACCGCGCCCCGGTGGATAACCTCTCACCATGAGTGTGCGGCGGATTATGGGTATCGAGACCGAGTACGGGATCTCCGTACCAGGCAACCCCGGGGCCAACGCGATGGTCACCTCCACCCAGGTGGTCAACGCATATCTGGCCGCCTCGGCGGCCCGGGCACGGCGTGCCCGCTGGGACTTCGAGGAGGAGAACCCGCTGCGCGACGCGCGCGGCTTCGACCTGGCGCGTGAGGTCGCCGATCCCACGCAGCTCACCGACGAGGACCTGGGCCTGGCCAACGTCATCCTCACCAACGGGGCCCGCCTGTACGTGGACCACGCCCACCCCGAGTACTCGGCGCCCGAGGTCACCAACCCGCGCGACGCGGTGCTGTGGGACAAGGCGGGGGAGCGGGTGATGGCCGACGCCGCCGCGCGGGCGGGGGCCACGCCGGGCATCGAGCCGATCCAGCTGTACAAGAACAACACCGACAACAAGGGCGCCTCCTACGGCTGCCACGAGAACTACCTGATGCACCGGTCGACGCCGTTCGGTGACATCGTCCGGCACCTGATCCCGTTCTTCGTCTCCCGCCAGGTGGTGTGCGGGGCGGGCAAGGTCGGCATCGGCTCCGACGGGCAGGGCAGCGGGTTCCAGATCTCCCAGCGCGCCGACTTCTTCGAGGTCGAGGTGGGGCTGGAGACCACCCTCAAGCGCCCCATCATCAACACCAGGGACGAGCCGCACGCCGACCCGGACCAGTACCGGCGGCTGCACGTCATCATCGGCGACGCCAACATGAGCGAGGTCTCCACCTACCTCAAGCTGGGAACGACGGCGCTGGTGCTGTCGATGATCGAGGACGGGTTCCTGAGCGTGGACCTGTCCCTGGAGACCCCGGTGGCCGACCTGCGGGAGGTCTCGCACGACCCCGGCCTCACCCACCGGGTGCGGCTGCGCGACGGGCGGCGGATGACCGCGCTGGAGCTCCAGTGCGAGTACCTGGACCAGGCCCGCAAGTACGTGGAGGACCGCTTCGGCACCGACGTGGACCCCGACACCGCCGACGTCCTGGACCGCTGGGAGTCGGTGCTCAACCGGCTGGGCGCCGACCCGATGAGCCTGGCCGACGAGCTGGACTGGGTGGCCAAGCTCAAGGTGCTGGAGGGCTACCGCTCCCGGGACTCCCTGGAGTGGTCGCACCCGCGCCTGCAGCTGGTGGACCTCCAGTACTCCGACGTGCGGGCGGACAAGGGCATCTACAACCGGCTGGTGGCGCGGGGGCGGATGAAGCGCCTGCTGGAGGAGCCGCAGGTGGACCGCGCGGTCACCGAGCCGCCCGAGGACACGCGCGCCTACTTCCGCGGGCGCTGCCTGGCCAAGTACGCCGACGAGGTGGCCGCCGCCTCCTGGGACTCGGTGATCTTCGACCTGCCGGGTTACGACTCGCTCCAGCGGGTGCCGACCCTGGAGCCGCGCCGGGGCACCAAGGAGCACGTGGGAGCGCTGCTGGACGCCTCCCCGACCGCGGCCGACCTGGTGGCGGTGCTCACCGGGGGCCGCTGACCCGACGGGCGGCGCGGCCCCGGAGACCGCGCCCGCCCGCCGCCCGCCGCCCGCTCCCAGCCCGCCCCTGCGCGCAACCCCCGTCCGCAGGCCCCGCCAGGCCCCCGGGCAGGGCGCCTCAGGTGTGCCAGGAGCCGTCGTGGCAGCGCATCGGCTCCAGGCTCAGGGCGGTCCACAGCTCCAGGCGGGCACGGGGCTCGTCCAGGCGGCGGCCCATGACCCGCTCGGCGGCGCGCAGCCGCGAGCGCAGGGTGTTGCGGTGCACGCCCAGGTCCCGGGCGGTGGCCTCCACCTGGGCGCTGTTGTCCAGGTAGTGGCGCAGGGTGTGCGCCAGCTCCGTGCCGTTGCGGGCGTCGTGGGAGCGCAGCCTGCCCAGGACGGCCTGGTCGAAGGCGCGCGCCCCCTCGGCCGGGACCGCGGAGCGCAGCAGCGCCCAGGCGTCGGTCTCGTCCACGTGCCGGTACCCCTCCGTCGCGGCCTGGCGCGCCCGGTCCACGGCCGAGGACAGGTCGTCGGGACCCCGGGCGGTGCAGGCCCCGGCCGCGACCGGGCCCCCGTCCGGGGCGGACAGCGCCGCGAACAGGCGTCTGCCCAGGCGGGGCGCGCTCCCGCTGTCGGGCAGGACGGCCACCAGCACGTCATCCAGGGCGCGCAGGCCGCCGTTCCGCGCGGCCCCGGTGTCGCCGAGCACGTCGGTCAGCGCGTCCGCCGCGTGGTCCAGCAGCCGGGCGGGTGGGGCGCCCCGCAGGCACACCACCTCCCAGGGCGGTGCGGGCAGGGGCGGCGGTACCCGGGGCCGCCCCGTCAGCGCGGCGAGCAGGACCGGGGCGCGTTCGCGGTACAGCGCCCGCCGGGCGTCGCGCGAGTGCAGCAGGTCCACCGCCAGCAGTGAGGCCGCGTGGTTGGCGAGCATCCGCACGTGCGGCGTCACCGGGGACGGGCAGCGCAGCGCCAGCCAGCCCAGCGTCCGGCCGGTCGGCCCCAGCGTCTGGAGGAGGACGCTCGCCTCCCCGTCGGCCAGCACCGTCATCCCGCGCGGGCGCCCCGCCAGGGCCGAGCGCACCAGCGCGTGCCAGGGGGGTTCGGTGTCGGGCACGGCCGCGCTCGTCATCCCGTTGCGGTCCAGCAGCAGGGACGCCCCCGAGGTGGCCGAGGACAGCTCGCCCATCACCCCGGCCGGGCCCGAGCGCAGCGACGCGCGCGCCATCGCGTCCTGCGCGGTGAGCACCCGGTGCTGCTCGCGCGTGCGCTCGGCCGCGTAGTGGTCGGCCACCGCCTCCACCACCGCGACGAAGGGGGTCTCGCCCTCCACCCGCAGGACCGGCAGGCCCAGGGCTTCGCCCTCCTCCAGCACCTCGGGCGGAACCTCGCGCAGCCACATGTCGATGGCCAACCCCAAGCCGGCGCACCCGGCGCCGTGCAGTCGGCGCACGTAGGCGCGGCGCGCCCGCTCGTCGGCGCCCAGCCCCAGTCCGACCGTCAGCACCAGCTCCCCGCCGCGCAGCCAGCGCACCGGGTCGTGCAGCTCGATCACGTGCGCCCAGCGGATCGCCCGGTCCAGGCCGGACCGCCCCGCCGCCACCCGCACCTCCAGGTCCGGGTCGGCCGTGATGTCGCGGACCGTGATCGCCAACGCCCCTCCTCCTGCCTCGCGGGTTGTGCACTGTGCACATGTGTAACAGCTGGCACGGTGCACACCGTCCCGGCGCGGACGGCCTCGGAGTGTCTACGGTCACAACAACACCAGAACCACCGGCTGTGGCCCGCGGTGGCGCCCGTCCGCGACGTGTCGGCGGCGGAACCGCCGACCGTGGGCGGGCCCCGCCACGGCGGCGCCGCGCCGGTCCGCGGTGCCGGTCCGCGGCGTCCGCCGACCGGCCGACCCGGCCCGGGGCCGCACCGAACGCGCAACGGAGTACACATGTCAGAGCGGACCGCCCCCACGTCCTCGCACCCCGCGCGTGCGGCCGTGGCGGCCTTCGTCGGCACCACCATCGAGTGGTTCGACTTCTACGTCTACGCCACGGCCGCCAGCCTGGTGTTCGGCACCCTGTTCTTCCCGCCCGGCACCGACCCGGTGGTCGGGCTGATGGCCTCCTTCGCCACCTTCTCGGTGGGCTTCTTCGCCCGCCCGCTGGGCGGCCTGGTCTTCGGCCACTTCGGCGACCGCCTAGGCCGCAAGTCCGCGCTGGTCATCACCCTGCTGATGATGGGCACGGCCACGTTCTGCGTCGGCCTGCTGCCCACCTACGAGCAGGCGGGGTTCCTCGCCCCGGCGCTGCTGGTCCTGCTGCGCTTCGTCCAGGGCATCGCCGTGGGCGGGGAGTGGGGCGGCGCCGTCCTGATGGCGGTCGAGCACGCCCCCGAGAACCGCAAGACCTTCTACGGCTCCTTCGCCCAGCTCGGCAACCCGGCCGGTGCGCTGCTGGCCACGGGCTCGTTCGGGCTCATCGCCGCCTGGGACGCCGACCTGCTCCACACCTGGGGCTGGCGCCTGCCCTTCCTCGCCTCGATCCTGCTGGTCCTGGTGGGCCTGTTCATCCGCCTGAAGGTCGAGGAGTCCCCGGTCTTCGAAGCCATGCGCGAGGACGCCGACCAGCCGCGGGAGCTGCCGCTGCGCGAGGCCGTGCGCGGCTCCTGGCGCCCGCTGCTGCTGGGCATCGGCATCCTGCCGGTGGCCGTCGGCGGCTACTACGTCGTCACCACCTTCCTCCAGGCCTACGGCGTCACCGAGGTCGGCATCAGCGAGCAGGTCATCCTCAGCGGCCTGAGCCTGGCCGCGTTCGTCGAACTCGTCGCGACCCTGGGCGTGTCCTGGCTGGGCGACCGCTTCGGCACCGTCCGCGTCGTCACCATCGGACTGGTCGGCGTCATCGTGCTGGCGCTTCCCCAGTTCCTGGTGCTGGAGACCGGCAGCACCGTGCTGATCTTCGTGATGCTGTGCGTGATGCGCCTGGCCATGGCCGCGGTCTACGGGCCCATCGCCCGCGTGCTCGCCCAGATGTTCCCGCCGCGCACCCGCTACACCAGCATCTCCATCGCCTACCAGGTCGCGGGGGCGATCTTCGGCGGCCTGTCGCCGATCGTGTGCACCGCCCTGCTCGCCGCGACCGGCAGCATCCTGCCGGTGGCGGGCCTGCTCATGGCCATGGCCGTGGTGAGCATCCTGTGCCTGGCCAGGGCGCCGCGCCACCGCGACACCGACCTCGCCGCGGCCTGAACCCCGCCCCGTGCCCGCCCCGTGCCCACCGCGGGGCGACCCAGCGGTCCCGCCCGGGGGGCGCCCCCGCACCGCCGTGACCCGCTCCGCCGCCCCCGTGTGCGGTGACCCGACCGCCGCGCGGCCCTCCGGGCGCCGCGCGTCCCCCCGTACCGCCGCCGGGCCGACCGGCCCGGCGCCAGCCCACCGAGGAGGAACCCCACCCGTGTCCGGTCTGCTCATCCACAACGCCAACGTCCTGACCATGGACGACGCCAACCCCCGGGCCCGCGCCGTGGCCGTGCGCGAGGGCCGGGTCCGCCTGGCCGCGGACACCGAGGCCGCCCGCGCCGCCGCGGGCCCGGGCGCGGTGGAGGTGGACGCGGGCGGACGGACCGTCCTGCCCGGGTTCATCGACCCGCACAACCACCTGCTGTCCACCGCCGAGTCCCTGGCCGCCGTCGACGCCGGGTACCCCCGGGTGGGCAGCGCCGCCGACCTGGTCGCCGTCATCGGGGCCGAGGCCGAGCGCACCCCGCCCGGCCAGTGGATCCGCGCCTTCCACATGGACGACGCCAAGTTCCCGGGAGGGCGGCCCACCCGCCGCGACCTGGACGGGGCCACCGGTGAGCACCCGGTCATCGTCTACCACGTCTCGGGCCACCAGGCCGTGGTCAACTCCGCCGCCCTGGCCTGGAGCGGCATCGGCGAGGACGTCCCCGACCCGGCGGGCGGCTCCTTCGTCCGCGACGAGGGCGGGCGCCTGACGGGCATGGTCCTGGACTCGGCGATGGAACTGCTGCTGCCCCTGGCCGTGGACATCGGCTGCCACGGCCCCAACTTCCACACCGACCTGCCCGCCGAACAGCTCCTGGGCTGGCTGGCCGCCGCGGCCGACCCCTACCTGTCGGCCGGGGTCACCACCGTGTGCGACCCGCAGGTCTCGGCCCGCGAGCTGCGCGTGTACCGGGCCGCCCGCGCGGCGGGGACCCTGCCGCTGCGCACGTTCGGCATGCCGCTGTCCCACCAGCTGGACGCGCTCACCTCCGCCGGGCTGGCCAGTCCCTTCGGCGACGACTGGCTGCGGCTGACCGGCATGAAGTTCTACTCCGACGGCACCCTGCTGGGCGGCACCGCCAAGTTCAGCGTCCCCTACGGTGAGCACGGCGAGTTCGCGGGCAGCCTCTACCACCACCCCGACCAGCTCGTGGACCTGGTCACGCGGGCTGCGGCGGAGGGCTGGCAGGTCGCCGTCCACACCCAGGGCGACGCGGCCATGGAGAACACCCTGGCCGCCATCGCCTCGGCCGCGCGGGTGTCGGGCCCCGACCCGCGCCCGCGCGTGGAGCACTGCGGCTACCCCACCCCGGAGCAGGCCAAGCGCTTCACCGACTACGGCGTCATCCCCGTCAACCAGCCCAACTTCCTGTACGACAGCGGCGGCGACTTCCTGCGCCGCCTGGGGGAGCGGGCCCACCGTCTCCAGCCCATGCGCGAGGAACTCGACCTGGGGCTGCGCCCGGTGCTCTCCAGCGACTCCTTCGTCTCCAGCCTGCGTCCGATGGACACCGTGGCCAACGCGGTGTGCCGCACCACCCGCGAGGGCGCGGAGATCGGCGCCGAACAGGCCGTCACCCTGCACGAGGCCCTGCGCGCCCACACCCTGGACGCCGCGCACGCGCTGGGCGTGGAGGACCGCCTGGGCGCGCTGCGCCCCGGCCACCTGGCCGACCTGGTGGTGCTGGACCGCGACGTCGAGTCCCTGCCCGCCGAGCGGCTGCGCGAGGTCGACGCGTGGATGACGGTGCTCGACGGCCGCGTCGTCCACCGCGCGCCCTGAGATCCGGCCGGGGCCGCCGCGCACGGGGTCCGGACCCCGTGCCCGGCGCGGCTTTCCCCCCGGGCGGGGCGC
>ANAW01000092.1:0-28105 GCA_000340945.1 Nocardiopsis synnemataformans DSM 44143
TCCCCCGCCCGCGCCTGCGCGCGGACGGGGGACGTGCGGGGGAGGGGGTCAGCTGGTGCGGATACGAACGCCCCACGAGTTCACCATCGGCATGACCTCCTGGTAGTAGGTCGTGCCGCCGGAGGAGCAGTTGCCGGAGCCGCCGGAGGTGACGCCCTGGGCCTGCGAGCCGGAGATGAACGAGCCGCCGGAGTCACCGGGCTCGGCGCACACGTTGGTGCGGGTGAGCGAGTAGACGGTGCCCTGCGGGTAGCGCACGGTCTGGTTGCGGGCCTGGATGGTGCCGCAGTGCCAGCCGGTGGTGGAGCCGGAGCGGCAGATCGCCGAGCCGACCGGGGCCTGGCTGGTGCCGGTCACGGACTGGTTGCCGCCGGAGTTGTAGCGCGAGACCAGGTTGGTCAGGGTGAAGTTGGAGGTGCCGCGGACGAAGGCGGCGTCGTTACCGGGGAAGACCGAGCGCTCGAAGGTGCCGCGGCCGTTGCCGATGGTCACGCCGGTGCCGACGGTGCCGCAGTGGCCAGCGGTGACGAAACCGGGCTGACCGGCGCTGTTGGTCGCCGCGAAGCCGACGGAGCAGCGGCCGCCCATGTAGTAGGCCAGGCCGCCGATGATGTTGGCGTAGACCTGCGGGGCCTCCTCGGTCTCGGCCACCTCCACGGCGGAGGCGTCCACCCCGGCGTCGGCGAGCAGGGCGGCGACGTCGGCGTCGGAGCCCTCCAGCACCTCGACCACCACGGTGTCGCTCTCCACGTCCGGGTACCAGCCGACGACGCCCTCCTGGGCCTCGGCGTCGTTGAGGTCCTCCATGACCTCGGTGAGGCCCTCGGCCCCGTGGGAGACGACGGTCGCCCGGGCGCCGGCGGCCTCGACCGCGTCGACGGCCGAGGCGTCGGTCACCAGCACGGTGAGTTCGAGGGTCTCGGTGTCGAACAGGGAGCCGCCGTAGGCCTCACCCGCGGCCTCGGTGGCCTCGGCGTCGGTCTCGATGGCGGCTTCCTGCGCCGAGAGCAGTTCCTCGGCCTCGGCCGAGGAGAGGTCGAGGTCGCGTTTGAGGGCTTCCGCCATGCTGGCGGCGCTGTCGTCGGCGACGGGGGCCTGGGGGACGGGGGCGGTGGGCGCCGCGAGGGCTCCGGGGGCCATGGACAGTGCCATGCCGAAGGCCAGGGCTCCTGTGCCCACGGCGGAGATGATGGTGGAGGGTCTCATGGGGGTCCCTACTCTCCAAGGGGGATAGACGGGGGATTCGGGGCTCTGCGTTCCTGTAGGAGCGGAAAGCCCCTTTCGGGCATCGGAGTTGATCCGATTCCCGAAATTCACCGAGACATCCGGTAAACGATCACCAACATAAGTGCACACTTTGACGCTGCAAAGACCCGTGTGGTGTGGATTCATTCAGGAGGACACGGGATTGTCCCATGACCCTTCGTTTCGCGATGGCTACGCGTAGTCGCTCTCGGTGCGACCTTGCGCTTTTCGCGTTCGTCCTGTGACGGAGTGAAGCGGGGCGGGCGTGTCAAGGAGTGCTTCCTGGCCGGATGCGGACGCCGGTACCGGGTGCCATCCGTAACACCACGGCTACAGGGGTGTAACTCCAGAGGTCAGGGGCGGCCTGCGCGGGCCTTCCTGCGGGGTACGGCCCGAGGGGAGGGCGGGCGCGCGGGTGGCCGGACCCGGACACGCGAGGGGCTTGCGGGACGCCTGAGGTCCCCGCGGGTGTGCTCTCGCGCCCGGGGCGGCCCTGAACGCCCCGAGGCCCCGTGCGCCCTCTCAGAGGGTCGCCCGCGCCGCATCCGGAAAAGGGAGGTCCTCACGCGCGTGTGCTTTCGCGCGAGGGCGGGTTGTGGGCGCCCACGCGGTGAAGGGTCCGCGCGTGCGGACCCGGGAAACGGCACCGGATCAACCCCGGGGCTTTGCCCGGAACGGGGCGTGCGAGCCAGAGGAAGGGGTTCCGGAGGAGAACGGAACACGGCGTTTCCCGGCCCGTGCCTGTGAGTCCGGGGGGATCCGTGGGCGGCCCCGCACGAAGCGCCCCCACACACAACAAGCGCCCACACACACAACAAGGGCGCCCCCGCCCACTTGCGTGGACGGGGGCGCCGTGGGCGCTACCGGAGCGCTAACCGGTCACCAGGGACAGCCCCCAGCTGCTCAGCAGGGGAGCGACCTCCTGGTAGTAGGTCGTGCCGCCGGAGGAGCAGTTGCCCGAGCCGCCGGAGGTGACGCCCTGGGCCTGCGAACCGGAGATGAACGAGCCGCCGGAGTCACCGGGCTCCGCGCACACGTCCGTCCGGGTCAGGTCCTGGACCGTGCCCTGCGGGTAGCTCACCGTCTGGCCGCGGGCCTCGATGGTCCCGCAGTGCCAACCGGTGGTCGAGCCGGAGCGGCACACCGCCGAGCCGACCGGGGCCTGGCTGGAACCCGACACGGCCTGGGGGCTGCCGGAGTCGTACCGGCTGACCAGGTTGGTCACGTTCCAGTTGGAGGTGGCCGCGACGAAGGCGCCGTCGTTGCCCGGGAAGACGGACTCCTGGAACGTGCCGGAGCCGCTGCCGTCGGAGCTCTCGGCGCCGGTGCCGACGGTGCCGCAGTGGCCCGCCGTCACGAAGCCGCCCGCGCCGGAGGCGTCGGTCACGGCGAACCCGACCGAGCAGCGCCCGCCGCCCATGTAGTACGCCTCGCCGCCGACGATGTCGGCGTACAGGCGCGGCGTCTCACCGGTCTCCTCCACCCGGACGGCGGAGGGGTCCACGTCCGCGGCCTCGATGAGGCCGTCGGCACTGGCTCCCTCGGCGACCTGGACCACGACGGTGTCGTTCTCCACGTCCGGGTACCAGCCGACGACCCCTTCCCGGCCGCCGGTCTCGTTGAGCGCGTCGACGACCTCGGCCAGGCCCTCGGTGCCGTACGAGACCACGGTGGCCTCGGCACCAGTGGCCTCGACCGCGTCGACGGCCGAGGCGTCGGTCACCAGCACGGTGAGCTCGAACGTCTCGGTGTCGAACAGGGAGCCGCCGTAGGCCTCGCCCGCGGCCTCGGTGGCCTCGGTGTCGGTCTCGATCGCTTCTTCCTGCGCCGAGAGAAGCTCCTCGGCCCCGAGCGGGGTGAGGCCGAGGTCTCTCTGCAGCGCTTCCATCATCGTCTGGGCCTCGCTCGCTGGCTCGGCCGGTACGGTCGCCGCACTGGCGCCCGGCGTCACGGAGAACGCCAGACCGAACGCGAGTGCGCCGGTGCCGATAGCGGAGATAGCGGGGGAGGGTCGCATAGATCCCTACTCTCCTTGGGGAACTGACGGGGGTTCGGGGCCCGACGCCCGCCGGCGAGGACGTCGGACCCCGGTGGGGGCCGTGCACAGGGCCCGGCCCCACGATGTGCCTACCGAGGGCCCTGTCGCCAAGACACTCGGTAAGCGAACACACACCATAAGTGCACAACCTGGATAGCGGAAGAGCGGACATCGGAGTCCACCCTTCCAGGGGTGACCGGGTCATCGGATGATGGAATGAATTGCAATATGTGACGCATGGTGATGATGTGTCTGACCTTGTGCTTCTCTGTCGGTATCGCTTCCGCAGCACGGAAACGGGATTCTGACAAGAGGTGTTTCGTGGCCGGATACGGTCACCGGTACCGGGTGCCATCCGTGACCATGCGGACACGTAGGAGTAACCCCGAAGGTCAGGGCGGTGACCCACGGGTAACTCCTGTGCGCAGGGCGAACAGCCGTACCTGTGGCGGCTCCGCGCGTGCGGCGCGACGCGGGTGGTGCGGCGCGGGTGGCCCGGCGCGTGCGGCGCGGTGTGGGCTACCGCGGGCAGCGGACGGAGGGAACGGGCCGACGTGCGCTCCGCGAGCACCCGGCGCGGTCCGGCCCGACCCGGTCCGCCCCGGCCGGTGCGTCCGGAGCGGCACGAGGCGGTTCCCGTGCGGCCCGCCGCCCCTTCCGGAAGGATCCGGACGGCGGCCCCTGGCCCGGCCCCGCGCGGCCGTGGTCCGGGGGAAACGGTGGCCCGGCGGCCCCGCCGAGCCCCCGCGGCGTCGGCCGTGACACGCCCGGGGTGCGGCGCACACGCGTACGAGCACGTGGGCGGGCACATGGGACGATCCGAGGTAACTAGCGAGTATCGGGCCCCGGGAAGGGGGTTGAGGCGCCCGGTGTTGGGCCAAGATAAGGGCAAGAGCCCCGAACGGGGAGCCCGAACGGGAGGTAACAGGCTATGGCGACGAAGGACACGGGCGGCCAGAAGCACGCCTCACGCCGTGACGAGGAGGTCGAGGAGACCGAGGCCTCGGCGGACGTTCAGGAGCGCAACGACCAACTGGACGAGGACGTCGACGACATCCTCGACGAGATCGACGACGTGCTGGAGAGCAATGCCGAGGACTTCGTTCGGCAGTTCGTGCAGAAGGGCGGCCAGTAGTCGCCCCGCGGCGGTTCGCTGACAGCGCACTCCAGCGCCGTCAGCCCCGTCGCGCGCAGGACTAGGGTCAGTTCCAACGGTCGGCTCACAGCCTGACCGCAGACAACAAGGACAACAGGCGCCCCACCCGCCCCCATGCCGGGGTGGGGCGCGCGTGGAGGGAGTCGCGTGTTCGAAGGGTTCGAGGGCGGACGGTTGCCCGCCGCTTTCATGAGTGCGGGAACCTCGTCCTTCACCGAGTTTCTCAGTTCGGTCCGCCCCGAGATGCTGCCCGGACACAAGCTGCCCCCGGGCGGCGGGACCGAGCACCTCACCCCCGACGCCACGACCATCGTCGCGCTGACCTTCCCCGGTGGTGTGCTCCTGGCGGGTGACCGCAGGGCCACACAGGGCAACGTCATCGCCAACCGCGACATGGAGAAGGTCTTCCGCACCGACGAGTTCTCCGCCGTGGCCATCGCGGGTTCGGCGGGGTTCGGCATCGAGCTGGCCCGCCTCTACCAGGTCGAGCTGGAGCACTACGAGAAGATGGAGGGCCGCTCGCTCTCCCTCGAGGGTAAGGCCAACAAGCTCGCGCAGATGGTCCGCGGCAACCTCGGCCTGGCCATGCAGGGCTTCGTCGTCGTCCCGCTGCTGGTCGGCTACGACGAGAACACCGGCCAGGGCCGCGTGTTCAGCTACGACGCCACCGGCGGCCGCTACGAGGAGCAGCGCTACCACTCCATCGGCTCCGGATCGGTCTTCGCCAGGGGCTCGATCAAGAAGCTCTACCGCGAGGACCTCGACCAGACCGGCGCCGCCAGGGTCGCCCTGGAGGCGCTCTACGACGCCGCCGACGACGACTCCGCCACCGGCGGCCCCGACCTGCACCGCAAGATCTTCCCCCTCGTCGACGTCGTCACCGCGGACGGCCACCGCCGTCTGCCCGCCGAGGACGTCGCCCGCCTGGCGACCGAGGTGGTCCAGGGACGCGCGGCCGACCCCGACGGCCCCACGGCCACGCTGGGCTGAACCGGTCCCGTCCCACGCCAGACATCTCCCGACTAGGTAAGGAAACGATCCGCGGTGTCGATGCCGTTCTACGTCGCCCCCGAACAGCAGATGAAGGACAAGGCGGACTACGCGCGCAAGGGCATCGCGCGCGGCCGCAGCGCCGTCGTCCTGCAGTACGAGGGTGGGATCCTCCTGGTGGCGGACAACATGTCCCGCACCCTGCACAAGATCAGCGAGCTCTACGACCGGATCGGCTTCGCCGCCGTCGGCCGCTACCCCGAGTTCGAGAACCTGCGCCTGATGGGCGTGCGCTTCGCCGACGTGCGCGGGTACCAGTACGACCGCCGCGACGTCAGCGGGCGCCAGCTCGCCAACATCTACGCCCAGACCCTGGGCACCGTCTTCAGCGAGAGCCTCAAGCCCTGGGAGGTGGAGATCGTCGTCGCCGAGGTCGGCGACACCTCCGCCGAGGACGAGATCTACCGCATCACCTTCGACGGCTCCATCGTGGACGAGCAGGGCTTCGTGGCCGTGGGCGGCTCCTCCGAGCACGTGTCCGGCGTGCTCAAGGACCGCTTCGCCGCCGACGCCCCCCTCAGCGCCGCACTCAACGCGGCCACCCACGCCCTGGCCAGGGAGAACGGCGAGGAGCGCGAACTGGAGGCCACCAACCTGGAGGTCGCGGTCCTGGAGCGGTCCAGGGAGCACCGCAAGTTCCGCCGCATCCACGGCCAGCGCCTGACCGACCTCATCGAGGAGGGCAGGGCGACCGGGAGCACCGCCTCCGGCGGCGCCACCGGAACCACCGAGAGCACCGGAACCACCGGGAGCACCACCGCGGGCGGGACCGACGAGTGACCTGGAAACGATGATCACGGTGCGGCGCTCCCGAGGCGCCGCACCGGCCGGGCGGGTGTGGACGGCGCGGCCCCGTCGTCCGCACCCCGGTGAGGGAAGTTGGTGAGGCCGCGTGGAACGACGGATCTTCGGGCTGGAGAACGAGTACGGGGTCACGTGCACCTTCCGTGGACAGCGCCGCCTGTCCCCGGACGAGGTCGCCCGCTACCTCTTCCGCAGGGTGGTCTCCTGGGGGCGCAGCAGCAACGTGTTCCTGCGCAACGGCGCCCGCCTGTACCTGGACGTGGGCAGCCACCCCGAGTACGCCACCCCCGAGTGCGACAGCCTCGTGGACCTGGTGGCACACGACAAGGCCGGCGAGCGCATCCTGGAGGGGCTGCAGGTCGACGCCGAGCAGCGCCTGCACGAGGAGGGCATCGCCGGGGACATCTACCTGTTCAAGAACAACACCGACTCGGCGGGCAACTCCTACGGCTGCCACGAGAACTACCTCGTGGGGCGGCACGGCGAGTTCGGACGCCTGGCCGACGTGCTCATCCCCTTCCTGGTCACCCGCCAGATCATCTGCGGCGCCGGAAAGGTGCTCCAGACCCCCCGCGGAGCCCTGTTCTGCGTCAGCCAGCGCGCCGAGCACATCTGGGAGGGCGTCTCCTCGGCCACCACGCGCTCGCGCCCCATCATCAACACCCGGGACGAGCCGCACGCGGACGCCGAGCGCTTCCGGCGCCTGCACGTCATCGTCGGCGACTCCAACATGAGCGAGACCACCACCCTGCTCAAGCTGGGCTCCACCGACCTGGTGCTGCGCATGATCGAGGCCGGGGTGGTCATGCGCGACTACACGCTGGAGAACCCGATCCGGGCCATCCGCGAGGTCAGCCACGACATGACCGGCCGCCGCAAGGTGCGCCTGGCCAACGGGCGCGAGGCCAGCGCGCTGGAGATCCAGCGCGAGTACCTGGACAAGGTGCAGAGCTACGTCGACCGGCACGGCACCGACGCCACCGGCAAGCGCGTCCTGGAGCTGTGGCAGCGCACCCTGGAGGCGGTTGAGACCCAGAACCTGGAGACCGTCTCGCGCGAGATCGACTGGGTGGCCAAGTACCTGCTGCTGGAGCGCTACCGCGACAAGCACGACCTGTCCCTGTCCTCGCCGCGGGTGGCCCAGCTCGACCTGACCTACCACGACATCCACCGCGACCGCGGGCTGTTCTACCTGCTCCAGGCCCGCGGGCAGATGGAGCGGGTGGTCGGCGACCTGAAGATCTTCGAGGCCAAGTCGGTGCCGCCGCAGACCACGCGTGCCCGGCTGCGCGGCGAGTTCATCCGACGCGCCCAGGAGCAGCGCCGCGACTTCACGGTGGACTGGGTGCACCTCAAGCTCAACGACCAGGCCCAGCGCACGGTGCTGTGCAAGGACCCCTTCAAGTCGGTGGACGAGCGGGTGGAGAAGCTCATCGCCGGTATGTAGGACTTCCGGTCCACTGCTCCCGGAGCCCCGTCCGGCGGTCGAAGGCCGTCCGCGGCGGGGCTCCGGTGTTCGTGGTGTTCCGGGGGATGGTTACGGCCCTTCTTTTCGGTAGTGTGACTCTGTCCCAAGCCGGAAATCAGAGGTTGTGACCCATGCACCGACGTGCTGCCGCCCTCGCGGTGCCGCTGACCGCGATCGCCCTGGCGGTCTCAAGCTGCGGAAACATCCCCGAAGAGTGGCGTACTCCCGCCTTCATGCGTATGGGGGAGGACCAGCTCGACCCGCGACTTCCCGAAGTCACCGGCGAGGTCGGTGAGGAACCGGAGGTCACCTTCCCCGACGAGGAGCCGCCGACCGAGCAGCTCTCGGGCATTGTCGAGGAGGGTCCGGGCGAGAACGAGCTGGTGCGCGCCGACGACCTCCTGATCGCGAACGTCGTCCAGTACCAGTGGACCGGCCCCGGCGAGGGCGCGCCCGTCGAGGGGCAGTCCAGCTACGAGACCGGCGCCCCGGACCTCATCCGCATGGAGCAGATGCCCGAGGAGATCAGCGACGTGCTGGTCAGCCAGCCGGTCGGCAGCCGGGCGGTGTACGTCTTCCCGCCGCTCACCGAGGAGGAGCGCCAGCAGGCCGAGATGTCGGGCCAACCCGTCCAGGAGGGCGCGAGCGTCCTGGTCATCGACCTGATGGACCGCTTCAACAAGGGTTCGGTCGTGGAGGGCGAGCAGGTCACCAACGGCGGCGACGGCCTGCCCACGGTGACCCAGGAGGGCCACAGCGAGCCCACCATCGAGGTCCCCGACACCGACCCCCCCGAGGACCTGGAGGTCGTCCCGCTCATCGAGGGCGACGGCGCCGAGGTCGAGGCGGGCCAGCAGGTCATCGTCCAGTACAGCGGTGTGCGCTGGGAGGCCGACGAGAACGGCGAGCACCCGGTGTTCGACTCCACCTGGAGCCGCGGCGGCGACCCCTTCGACACCACGATCGGCGCGGGCGCGGTCATCGAGGGCTGGGACGAGGGCATCGTCGGCCAGCCGGTCGGCAGCCGCCTGATGCTGGTCGTGCCCGGTGACATGGCCTACGGGGAGAACGCGGAGGAGACCGGGGGAGCCCCCGCCGGGACGCTGGTCTTCGTCATCGACGTCCTGGGCGCCTACGACAACCCGCCGCCCGCCGAGCCCGCTGAGGGCGAGGGCGCCGGTGGCGGGGAGGCCGCGCCGGAGGAGTCCCCCGCGCCCGAGGAAGGCGCCGAGGGCGGGGAGTAGCCCTCCCGGCACGTGCGTGTAAGCCCGGGGCCGGGGAGCGGTCCCCGGCGGACCCGAGCGCGTACACGCGTGAACACCCGGACAGCCGGACACCGGACGCCCCCGCGGGGAAGGAACCCGCGGGGGCGTCCGCGTGCCCGGCGCGGGCGGGGACCCGGGCGGACACGCCCAGGTACCGCGTTCCACTACCCTTCCCCGGCCGGTGCGTAGAGTCGAATCCATCGGTGGACGGGCGAGGGGGAAGCTCATGTCAGACCGTCGGCGCTACTGCTACGTCTCCGGGCTGGGCCTCGGCGTTCCGGCGCTGGAAGAGCTGTGCGCCCAAGGCTTCCCGCCGAGCCTGGTGGTGTCCCACCCGGCCGAGTTCGCCCACTGCTCCGGCTACCTCGACCACGGAACCCTCGCCGGTCGGCTCGGTCTGCCGCACCTGCGCGCCGACCTCGACTCGGGCGAGGTGCGCGAAGCCCTCACCGACCACGGCATCGACCTGATGGTCGTCGCGGGCTGGTCGGGGACCGTGCCGGGGGAGGTCCTGTCCTCCCTGGCGCTGGGCGGGGTCGGGCTGCACCCCGCCCCGCTGCCCGTCGGCCGCGGACATGCGCCCATCCCGTGGACGATCCTGCGCGACATGCGCTCCAGCGCCGTCACCCTCTTCCACCTCGACGGGGAGGAGCACAGCGGCGACATCGTCGACCAGGCCTGGTTCGACGTGGCCCCCGACGCCACCGCCGGCGTTCTGTACGAACGCGTGGGGCGCCTGCAGGCGGACCTGCTCGTGCGCCACGTGGAGGGCCTGCTGGAGGGCACCGCGCCCCGGCGGCCGCAGAGCGGCCACGCGTCGGTGTGGCCGCGCCGACGCCCCAGCGACGGCCACCTCGACCTCACCGCCTCCGGAAGCGACGTGGACCGGATGGTGCGCGCGCTGGCCGAGCCCTACCCGGGGGCGTTCGCGATGTTCGGCAGCGCCCGGATCACGCTGTGCTCGGGGCGCCTGGTCGGCGGGGTCCCCGGCGGGGCGCCCGGGCAGGTGGTCGCGACCGGCCGGGGACGGGAGTGGGGGATCACCTGCGGGGACGGGGCCGTGTTCGTGCCCGAGGTGCTGCGGGTGGACGAGGGGGTGCGCGCCCGGCCGACCTCGCTGGCCATGTTCCGGCCCGGGACCTTCTTCGAGGCCCCCTCCCAGCACATGCTGGAGGGCACCCGGCGGACGCCCCTGCCCGGCCAGGCGCAGAACGGGCCGAACAGGGCGGTGCCCGCGGCCCGGACGGCGCCGGAGGCGCGGGCCCCGGAACCGCGGAGCCCGGAGGCGGGGGACGCGCGGTCGGAGGCCTCGGCCCCGGAGGAGGGGACTTCGGAGGCGGACGTGTCTGGGGCGTCGGGGGCATCGGGGGCGGCTGGGGCGGAGGTCCCCGAGGCGCGGGCCCCGGAGCAGCAGGTTCCGGAGGCTCGGGCTTCCGGAGCCCAGATGGGGGACGGTACGGGTTCCGCGCCCGGGATCGTGACGGGTGACCCCAGCCCGGCCGACCAGCGCTGAGGCACGCCGGGGGCCGGGCAGCGTGAGGCGGGTGGGACGGCGTCGGAGGCCGGGCCTCGGAGACCCGCAGTCTGGGATCCGCATCCCGAAACCCGGAATCCGGGGCGGGGCGCGCTGGATGTTGGGCAGCGTGGGGCGGGCGGGGCGCGCATCCCGGAACCCGGGGCGGGGCGCGCCGGAGGCGGGACAGCACAAGGCGGGCGGGACGCGAGCGCCCCCTTTACCAGGGTAGGAGACCAGCCCCAACCCGGACCAGAGCGCTCTGGGGCCTGTGGACAACCCGCCCACGGCATTCCCCGTCCCATGGCACCTCCGGGGACCGGACGTCGTACCCTCCGGCACCCCGACCGACCTGCGGAAGGCCGCCGCTCCCCGCCGGGCCGCCCGCACGTCCGCGGGGGCCATCCGCCCGTCGCCGCGTGCCTCCGGTCCGACCGGCCCTGGCGCGCCCGCCGTCCCGGTCCCGTGCCTACAGCAGCGAGGCCGCGCGGCGGCCCGCCGCCGCGGCGCTCAGGAAGGCCGCGCGGTCCTCCTCCAGACCCCGGCCCATCGTCGACACCTTCACCGGAAGCGTCCGCACCGCCTCCTCCAGCCCCTCCACGCCCACCTCCACCAGGGTGTGCCGCTCGCCCAGCGCCCCGGCCTGCACGCGCACGCGCTCGCCGAACACGCCCGGCAGTAGCGGCACCACCACCTCCGCCCGCGCCAGCGCCACCCGCCCGTAGGCGGTCAGGCTGTGGTGCGACACCCCCCGGTGCCGCTCGCGCGCGTCGGCCTCGCTCACCCGCAGCGACGCCACCGGACGCCCGCCCAGCACCGCCGCCGCGTTCACCGCCTCACCGCACGAGACGCCCGAGAACCCCCACGGGGTCCCGGTGCCCAGGTTGCCCGGACCCTGGCACACCACCGCCACGTCCGCGCCCAGCACGTGCCGGGCCGCCAGCAGTCCCGAGTGCACGGTCACCGCCTCCAGGTCGCCGCCGAAGGACTGCCCCGTGGTCACGCACCCCGCCAGCAGCCCCTCCTCGCGCAGCGCGCCCACCAGCCGCGAGAACGCCGCGGGCAGCGCGCCGCCGTCCAGCATCACGTGGACGATCCGCGCCCCGGGACGGTGCGCGCGCACCCCCGCCACCACGGCGGGCAGCGCCGAGTGCAGGTCGGCCACCACCACCGGCATGCCGTCCACGCCCTCGGCCGAGCGCAGCACCTCGTGGTGGGGCGAGCCCTGTTCGTCGGCGCCCAGCACGGTGGCCTGCAACGGCGTGTAGCGGGCCTTGACCAGGTGCCCCGGCCCCCGCGGGTCGGCGGGCAGCCGGGCGGGGCCGGGCNNNNCCAGGGCGCCGGTGTTGAGCAGCACGGTGTCGCCCGCCTCGGGCGAGCCCACCAGGTCGGTGTAGGCCAGCGCGCGGCACGTCACCTCCCCGCCCGCCCCCGCGGCTCCGCCACCTCTGCCGCCCGCTTCGCCGACGGGCTCCAGCGCCACCGCGCACAGCACGACCCCCGGCCAGGAGGGGAGGATCTGACGGACTTCACCACGGCGCCACCGGATCATGAAAGGCACGGTACCGTCGTTGCTGAACCGGTGCCGGGGCGACGCGCCAGCGTCAGCCGCCGCCGGTCCATCCACCACGGGCGAGAAGGGTGCGGACGATGTCGCGCAGGAAGACGGAACGACAGCTGAACCTGGTCATCTGTCTGTTGTCCACGCGCCGTCACCTGACCGCTCAGGAGATCAGGAAGACGGTGCACGGCTACGCCGAGGCCGAGACCGAGTCGGCCTTCAAGCGCATGTTCGAGCGCGACAAGCGCGAACTGCGCGACAGCGGCATCCCCATCCAGGTGGGCACCGGCGACGCCATCAGCGGCGAGGAGGGCTACCGCATCTCGCGTTCCGACTACGAGCTGCCCGAGATCGAACTCCTGCCCGACGAGGCCCTCGTGCTGGGCCTGGCCGCCCGCGCCTGGCGGCACGCCTCCCTCGGCGAGGCCGCTGCCAACGCCCTGTTCAAGCTGCGCTCCGCCGGGGTCCCCGTCGACAGCGAGGCCGCCCCCGGCCTCACACCCGCCATGCGCACCGACGAGCCCTCCTTCGGCCCCGTCTGGCAGGCCGTGCGCGACCGGCGCCCCGTCTCCTTCGCCTACCGCAAGCCCGGCCAGACCGAGGCCGAGACCCGCGAGATCGAACCCTGGGGCATCGTCAACCTGCGCGGCCACTGGTACGTGGTCGGCCACGACCGCCTGCGCGACGCCCGCCGCGTCTTCCGCCTGGGCCGCATCCGCGGCGAGGTGACCGTCCTGCGCGGCGGCCCCGACGTCGTCGTCCCCGAGGGCGTGGATCTGCGCTCGGTGGTCGCGGGCCACAGCGCCGAGTCCGAGCGCACCGCCGTCCTGCGGGTGCGCACCGACTCCGCGCACGCCCTGCGCCGCAGCGCCCTGCGCGTGGTGCCCGGCGAGCGCGACAGCTCCGGCGTCGGCTGGGACACGCTCACCCTGCCCTACACCGACACCCCCGACCTGGTGCGGCGCGTGGCCTACTTCGGCTCCAACGCGGTCGTCGTCGAACCCGTCGGCGCCCGCGAGGCCATGGCCGCGCACCTGACGGCCACCGCCGAGGCCGCCCCCGCCGCCGAGGCCGGCGACGGTCCCGGTTCCGCGGAGGAGGCCGAGGCCCCCGCCCGGGGCCCCCGCTCCGCCGACCAGCTGCGCCGCCTGCTGATGCTCGTCCCCTACGCCCTGGGACGCGACGTGCGCGTGCCCGAGGTGGCCGGCCACTTCGGGCTCAGCGAGAAGCAGGTGGTCGCCGACCTCAGCCTGCTGTGGATGTGCGGCCTGCCCGGCTACACCCCCGGCGACCTCATCGACGTCGACCTCGACGCGGCCAGGGAGACCGGCGAGATCATCATCGCCAACGCCGACACCCTCGCCCAGCCGCTGCGCCTGACCGCCGACGAGGCGGCCAGCCTGGTCGTGGGCCTGTCCCTGCTGGAGGCGCTGCCCGAGACCGGGGGCCTGGAGACCGGAGCCCTCAAGCGGGTGGGCGAGAAGCTGCGCGCCGCCGCGGGGGCCGCCCTGGGCTCGCTGGCCGACTCGGTCCAGGTGCGCCTGGAGGGCGACGCGCAGGTCGCCCAGACCCAGCGCCGCTGCGCCGACGCCCTGGAGGCGGGCCAGCGCCTGCACCTGCGCTACCTGTCGGGCTACCTGGACCAGGTCACCGAGCGCGACGTGGACCCCATGGGCCTGGTGGTCCAGGACGGCTACCCCTTCCTGGAGGGCTACTGCCACCTGCGCCGGGACGTGCGCCTGTTCCGCCTGGACCGGGTCCTGGAACTGACCGTGCTGCCCTTCGCCGCCGAGGTGCCCGCGGGGGTGGGCCGCCGCGACCTGTCCGGGGGCGTCCTCCAGCGCTCGGAGCGCGACGCCCAGGTCGTCCTGGACCTGGAGCCCGCGGCCCGCTGGGTGACCGAGGACTACGTGTGCGAGTCGGTGGCCGAGCTGCCCGGGGGAGGGGTCCGCGCCACCCTGCGCACCCCCGCCCCGGCCTGGGTGGTGCGGCTGGCGTTGCGCCTGGGACAGCAGGGTCGCGTGGTGTCTCCTGTGGCGCTCGCCGAGGAGGCCCGGGCCGAGGCCCGCCGTGCCCTGGAGCACTACCGGACCCCCCAAACCTCCGCGAAATTGGTCGAGACCACTTCGTCGCCCGAGTGAGGCCCAGACGTTCACCCGAGGCCAGGGGACAGGTCGGACCGGAAGGGATAGGGTTGCAGGGTGATCGTCCTCGCTGTCCTGTTCGGTGCGGTCGCGGCCGGACTCGCCGCCATCGGGGTCCTCGCGCTGCGCGCGCGCAGCGCGGCGGGGGTGCTGTCCCAAGCGGTGGCACGGGCGTCGGACGAGTACCGGGCGGGCAGCGCTGACCTGCGTGAGCGCGTCGGCCGCGGCGGTGCGGGGCCGTGACGGCCCCGCGTCCGAATGCGCGTACCATCGAAGGCGCTTGGTCGCGCCCCACAGAGAGGTAGAACCATGGGACCGTTCAACGGACCTACCATCGCCATCATCATCGTCCTGGCGATCCTGCTCTTCGGAGCCAAGAAGCTCCCCGACCTGGCCCGCTCCCTGGGGCGCAGCGCGCGCATCCTCAAGGCCGAGACCAAGGGCATGGTCGACGACAGCAACGAGTCCGAGGAGAACGCGGACACCCGCGACCAGGCTCACCACCAGCAGACCCCCCAGCAGAACGCGCCCGGGCAGCCCCAGCAGGGCTACCCGCAGCAGCCGCAGCAGCCCCAGCAGCAGGGCTACCCGCAGCTGCCCCCGGGCCAGCGCATCGTCGACGAGTCCGGTGAGACCACGCACCGCACCTACGGCAACTAGGTTCCCGGAGGCCGCGGAGCGACGCGCGCGCAGGCTCCGCCCCGCCCCGGAGTCCAGGGCCCCGACGCCGAGCGGCACGGGGCCGGAGGAGACGACGAGAGAGTGACCGCACGATGAGGGCACGAAGCCGGGCCACCAACCCCGAGGCCCGGATGCCGCTCATGGACCACCTGCGCGAGCTGCGCAACCGCCTGGTGAAGGCGATGATCGCCCTCACCCTGGGCACGGTGGTCGGCTTCCTGGTCTACGACTGGGTGTGGGCCTTCCTGGTGGAGCCCTACTGCTCCCTGCCCGTGTCCCAGGTGACCGGTCCCGAGGACTGCTCCCTCATCGTCACCGGGCCCTTCGACGCCTTCTTCGTCGCCTTCAAGGTCTGGATCTTCGTCGGAGCCCTCGTCTCCTCGCCGTTCTGGCTGTACCAGCTGTGGGCCTTCGTCGCCCCGGCCCTGCACGGGCGGGAGAAGCGCTACGCCTACGCGTTCGCGCCGCTGGCCGCGATCCTGTTCGTCGCGGGCGCGATCCTGGCGTACTTCATCACCTCGTACGCGCTGACGATGCTCTTCGGGTTCCTGCCCGAGGACGCCGACCCCTTCCTCACCATCAGCGAGTACCTCAACTACATGCTCATCATGATGGGCATGTTCGGCCTCGGCTTCGTGCTGCCGCTGCTGGTGGCACTGCTCAACATCCTGGGGATCCTGCCGCACGCGGCCATCGCCAAGTGGCGCCGCGTCATCATCTTCACGGTCTTCGTGATCGCGGCCGTCATCACCCCGGCCGAGCCGATCTCCATGCTCGCGCTGGCCGTTCCGCTCGTCGTCCTCTTCGAGGTGGCCGAGCTGTTCGCCTTCTTCAACGACCGGCGCAAGAAGCGTGACGACCCCTACGCCGACCTGGACGACGACCAGATCTCCGAACTCGACGAGACGCCCTCCGACCTGGACGAGACCCCCTCGCCGCTGGACGGCCCCGACGTGGGCGAGGAGAGCGGAAGGCGCTCCTGAGCCCCTCCGGCACACGCTAGGGTCGGGCGGTGGGACAGGCCGCGGCGCTGTCCCGTCGGTCCGGGGACCCCGGCCGACGCCGGTTGCTGGGAAGAGGAAGTGCGATGAGCGAGCGGACCGAGACCGAGCGGGAGCTCCCGCCCGAGGCCATGGGCAACGAGAAGTGGCACGACACCACCGACGCGGTCTGGATGCGGTCCTCCCTGTCCAAGGAGGAGTCCGAGGCCGTGGTCGAGGTCGCCACCTTCGACGACGGCTTCCGCGCGGTGCGCGACGGCAAGTCCCCCGAGAAGGGCACCCTGTTCTTCACCCCCGCCGAGTGGGAGGCCTTCGTCCTGGGCGCCCGTGACGGCGAGTTCGACATCCCCGAGGAGTACCTCACCGAGGAGGAGCGCCGCATCCAGCGCGGCGAGGTCGACACCGAGGTGGCCTGGGTCCCCTCGCCGCTGAACACCCCCCGGGCGATGGAGGAGTACCACCGCCGCCAGCGCGAGGAAGCCGAGCAGAACGACGCGGGGGGCTCCGAGTAGGACCCGCCCGCGCGCCGGGCGCCCTCGTGCGGGCGCCCGGCGCGCGCGGAGTCGGGGCGGGCACCAGGCCGGAAGCCGGACCGGGCTTCCGGACCCGGTCCCGAAGCGCCCTCCGCGCGGTGGCGCGCCCCGGCCGGGCACTCCTCCTCCGACTACTCCTCCGACTCCTCCTCCGACTCCTCCTCTGGCTCCTCAGCCCCTTCTGTCTCAGCCCCTTCCGCCTCCATCTCCTCCGCCTCCTCGGGCTCGTCCCCGTCGCCCTCGAACGCGTCGCCGACCTCGTCCACGACCTCGGCCGCCACGTAGCCCGCCGCGAGGCCGCCCGCGACACCGAGCGCGACCCCGCCGACGGCGCCGAGCATGCCGCCGCCCTCCTGCTCCCCGTACTCCCCCTCGTGTCCGGGGTGGCCGGAGAACCCGCGGCGCCGGTACAGCGCCTGCCCGATCCACTCGTCCACCGCCCGCGTCCAGTCGGTGTGGTCGGCGTCGGAGTGCTCGGCCCGGAACCAGCTGGGGGCGCCGCCCCCGGAGAACTCCTCGGCGTGGCGGTCGAAGGCGAAGCCCACCGCGACGCCCGCCGGGTCGGCGGCGAAGAGGACCTCCACCTCGCCGACCTCGTGCGCGTGGTGCTCGGCGGGGTGGAACACCAGGGCCTGGAGGAACGCGGCCTCCTCGGAGGGCCCGGGCGGCGGCCCGCCCTCCACCCGCACCCCCGCGAACACGGCCCCCAGCCGCAGCATCGCCTCCAGCACGCGCTCCTGGACCGGCAGCGGGTGGACGTGGACCCGGTCGAGGTCGCCCTGGTCGGCGGCCCCGTCCACGACCACTTCGGTGCGCAGCCCCGCGAAGACGCCGGGCAGCGGCGAGCCCCCGGCCTCGGTGACCGGCGCCTGCCAGGGGACCGGGTGGCTGAAGGGGATCGACAGGTGCTCCCCGGCGCCCAGGCCCACGCCCGCCGCCACGGGGACGCGGGTGCACTCCGCGCCGCCGGTGGCCTCCCCCTCCTCGTCCTCGGTCCGGGCGACCAGCACGAGGACGATCTCGGCGATGTCGGTGCGGCTTCCGCCGCCCGTGAGCTCGACGCTGCCCTCCAACAGGTCCCCGGGGCGGGTGTGGGGGTGGGGGAGGACGGTGTCGACGGTGGGTCCGTCGGCACCGAAGGCGGCGAGCAGGCGTTTGAGGACCATGGCTTCCTTCCGGGAGGCGTCGTGTGGGCCCCGGCGCGCGGGTGGCCGGTGCGCTGGTGTCGCCCGCCCAACGCGGACGCGGTGCGCGCCGGTTCCTCGGGGGCCGGGCCCGGACTCCGCGGGAGGGCTTTGGGGGCGTCCGCAAACACGCCCGTGCGCCGTGTGCCCGGGAGCGTGCGCGGAGTGCCCGCCAACGGCACCGGTGGGCGCCGCCCGACCCGCAGGTCCGCGGTGGTCCGCGCCGTGGCCGGATCGGGCCGCCGTGTCCCGGCCGATGTCGTTTGGGGCGGGCCGCAACACGGTCGTCCCGCCGCCGCGCGTGCTCCCCCGAACAGCTCCTCGGCCGGGAGCGCGGGCTCCGAGGGCCAGCACGCCGGCCGGTCGGCACGGATCCTGGCCGGAACCGGCCAGGGGGGTGTGGCGGTCCGCGCGGCCGACCTAGCGTTGTCCCGATCCTGTGGCCGTCCCGACGCGCACGGTCACGGCCCCCTGTGAGCCGTGCCGGGGCGGTTCTCCGACCCCGAAGGTGCGTGATGGTGCGATTTCTGACCGCGGTCCTGCTGCTCGCGGCGTTGACGGCGTGCGCGGGCGCCGACGGAGGCGCTGACGACGGCGCCGCTCCCTCCCCGTCCCCCTCCGAGGCGGAGGCGGTGACGCCGTCCCCGTCCCCCTCCCCGTCGCCCTCTCCCTCCGCCGCGGCCGAATCGGGGGAGGACGCCACAGCCGACGTGTGCGGCAGAGCCGTCGAAGCGGCCCGGGCCCGGGAGGACGGCGCCGCCCAGCTCGCGGAGAGCGGGGAGCGGCTCACGCTGATGGCGGTGGCGGCGGCGCCCGTGATCGACGACGAGGTGCTCCGGATCTACAACGACAACTACGACCAGCCGCAGGAGGCGGTGTCGCTGATCGCGGACTGGTGCGGGGAGAACGGCTACTAGGGAAGCCGCGCGGCGTCCGGGAGGGAGGTCCCGGACCGGTCCGGGGCGGCGGGGCGTAGGGACTCCGTTAGCGTTCGCGCCCCGCCCGCATGGAATCCGTTAGGAAGCGCTCCGTCCGCTTTCGCGGGGGCTTGCATGGGTTCGGGGTCCTTCGGGACCCGCGTCCTCCGCCCTGGAGGACGCATCCGTCCATGCCTTCCCTGGAGTCCCGCCGTGCTCGACGCCGTCTACCTCCTCGGCGCCCTCGCCGTGTTCGCGCTCGTGGGCGCGATCGGCCGGGGGGTCGAGAAGCTGTGATCGTCCTCGACCTCCTGGCCGCCGCGCTCGCGGTGGCCGCGATCGCCTACCTCGTGTGCGCCCTCGTCAGGCCGGAGTGGTTCTGATGCCGGTGCTCCTCGCGGCCCTGCCCGTCGCCGTCCTCGCCCTGGTCCTGGCCCTGCTGTACCGCCCCGTGGGCGACTACACGGCCCGGGTCTTCACCTCGACCCGGGACCTGCGCGTCGAACGCGGGTTCTACCGCCTGGTCGGCGTGGACCCCCGCTCCGAGCAGTCCTGGCCGGCCTACCTGCGCGCCGTGCTCGCCTTCTCGGCCGTGGGCCTGGTCCTGCTCTACCTGCTCCAGCGCCTCCAGCACGTCCTGCCCCACGCGCTGGGCCTGCCGCCGGTCCCCGAGGACCTGGCCTTCAACACGGCCGCCTCGTTCGTGACCAACACCAACTGGCAGTCCTACTCGCCTGAACTGACCCTGGGGTACACCGTCCAGTTCGCCGGGCTCGCCGTCCAGAACTTCGTGTCGGCGAGCACGGGGATCGCCGTCGCGGTCGCCCTCGTCCGCGGCTTCGCCCGCCGCCGCTCGGACACGATCGGCAACTTCTGGGTCGACCTGACCCGCGGCACGCTGCGCGTCCTGCTGCCCGTCTCCCTGCTGGCCGCCCTGGTGCTCGTCGCGGGCGGCGTGGTGCAGAACCTCAACGGCTTCACCGAGGCCACCACCCTCACCGGCGCCGCCCAGAGCGTCCCCGGCGGTCCGGTCGCCTCCCAGGAGGCGATCAAGATCCTGGGCACCAACGGCGGCGGGTTCTTCAACGCCAACTCGGCGCACCCCTTCGAGAACCCGGCGCCCTGGACCAGCCTGTTCCAGACCGTGCTCATGCTGATCATCCCGTTCTCCCTGCCGCGCGCCTTCGGGCGGATGGTGGGCAGCCACCGGCAGGGCTACGCGGTCCTGGCCGCCATGGCCGTGCTGTTCACCGCCTCCCTGACCGCGCTCACCCTCCTGGAGTCCCACGGCGCGGGCACGGCGCCCGAGGCTGCCGGGGGCGCCTTGGAGGGCAAGGAGCAGCGGTTCGGCGTGTACGCCTCCACCCTGTTCGGGTCGGCGAGCACGCTGACCTCGACCGGCGCGGTGAACTCGATGTTCGACTCCTACACCGCGCTGGGCGGCATGATGCCCATGGTCAACATGATGCTCGGCGAGGTCGCGCCGGGCGGTGCGGGCTCCGGCCTGTACGGGATGCTCGTCCTGGCCGTCCTGGCGGTGTTCGTCGGCGGCCTGCTGGTCGGGCGCACACCCGAGTACCTGGGCAAGAAGCTCGGACCCCGGGAGGTCAAGCTCGCCAGCCTGTACATCCTGGTCACCCCGACCCTGGTGCTGGTCGGCACGGCGCTGAGCTTCGCGGTCCCCGCCGTCCGCGCCGACGTCGTGGCCACCTCCCTGCTCAACCCCGGCCCGCACGGGCTCTCGGAGGTGCTGTACGCCTTCACGTCGGCGTCCAACAACAACGGCTCCGCCTTCGCGGGGCTGACCGCCGACACCCCCTGGTTCAACACCGCCCTGGGCGCGGCGATGCTGCTGGGCCGGTTCGTGCCCGTCGTGTTCGTCCTGGCCCTGGCGGGCTCCCTCGCCGCCCAGGACAGGGTGCCCGCCACCCCGGGGACCCTGCCCACCCACCGGCCGCAGTTCGTCGGCCTGCTCGTGGGCGTCACCGTCCTGGTGACCGCCCTGACCTACTTCCCCGTTCTCGCGCTGGGCCCCCTGGCGGAAGGACTGTGAGCACCGTGTCCCTGACATCGCACGCCCCCGACACCGACCGGCCGACCGGCGACGGCCCCGGCCCGAAGAACGCCCGGCGGACCCTCGGCGCCCGACAGCTCGCCGCGGCCCTGCCCGGCGCGCTGCGCAAGCTCGACCCCAGGTCGATGCGCCACAACCCCGTCATGTTCGTCGTCGAGGCGGGGGCGGCGCTCACCACCGTCCTGGCGGTCGCCGAGCCCCTCCTCGGCGGCCCCGAGCCCTCCGGCGGCTCCCCGGTCCCGGCCGGGTTCACCGGGGCCATCGCCGTCTGGCTGTGGCTGACCGTCCTGTTCGCGAACGTGGCCGAGTCGGTGGCCGAGGGGCGCGGCAAGGCCCAGGCCGACAGCCTGCGCCGCACGCGCACCAGCACCACGGCCCACCGGGTCCGCGACTACGACCCCGCGGCCGACCCCTCCGCCGAGCACGCCGTGACGCACCCGGTCGCCTCCTCCGAGCTGGCCCTGGGCGACGTCGTGGTGGTCTCGGCCGGTGAGCTCGTCCCCGGGGACGGCGACGTCGTCTGGGGCATCGCCTCGGTGGACGAGTCGGCGATCACCGGCGAGTCGGCCCCCGTGGTCCGCGAGTCCGGCGGCGACCGCAGCGCCGTGACCGGCGGCACCCGGGTGCTCTCGGACCGGATCGTGGTGCGCGTCACCTCCCGGCCGGGGGAGACCTTCGTGGACCGGATGATCTCCCTGGTCGAGGGCGCCTCGCGCCAGCGGACCCCCAACGAGATCGCGCTCAACATCCTGCTGGCCAGCCTGTCGGTCGTCTTCGTGGTCGTCGCGCTCACCCTGAGCCCGATCGCCGCCCACGTCGGCGCGCCGGTGAGCGTGCCCGTCCTGGTCGCCCTCCTGGTGTGCCTCATCCCCACCACCATCGGCGCCCTGCTGTCGGCCGTCGGCATCGCCGGGATGGACCGGCTCGTGCGGCGCAACGTCCTGGCCGTGTCCGGCCGGGCCGTGGAGGCCGCCGGGGACGTGAGCACCCTGCTGCTCGACAAGACCGGCACCATCACCCACGGCAACCGCAGGGCGAGCGCGTTCCTGCCGCTGGAGGACGTGCCCGAGGCGGACTTGGTCCGCGCCGCGGCCCTGTCCTCCCTGGCCGACCCCACGCCCGAGGGCACCTCCGTCGTGGAGCTGGCCGCCGCACGGGGGGCCGACGTCGGCCCGGCGGCACCGGGCGAGGCCGTACCCTTCACCGCCCAGACGCGGATGAGCGGCCTCGACCTGCCCGACGGCACCCGCATCCGCAAGGGGGCCGCCTCGGCGGTCACCGCGTGGGTCGGGGAGGAGGGCCCGGTCGGCGCCGTGGTCCGCACCGACATGGAGGCGCTGGTCGCCGACGTCTCCCGGAGCGGGGGCACCCCGCTGGCCGTCGCCGTGCGCGCACCTGAGGGAGGGGCCCGCGTCCTCGGCGTGGTCCACCTCAAGGACGTGGTCAAGGAGGGCATCGCCGAACGGTTCGCCGAACTCAGGGCGATGGGCATCCGCACCGTCATGGTCACCGGCGACAACCCGCTGACGGCCCGGGCGATCGCCGCCGAGGCCGGGGTGGACGACTTCCTGGCCGAGGCCGCCCCCGAGGACAAGCTCGCCCTCATCCGCCGCGAGCAGGAGGGCGGCGCCCTCGTCGCGATGACCGGCGACGGCACCAACGACGCCCCGGCCCTGGCCCAGGCGGACGTGGGCGTGGCGATGAACACCGGCACCTCCGCGGCCAAGGAGGCCGGGAACATGGTCGACCTGGACTCGGACCCCACCAAGCTCATCGACGTCGTGCGGATCGGCAAGCAGCTGCTCATGACCCGCGGCGCCCTGACCACCTTCTCCATCGCCAACGACGTCGCCAAGTACTTCGCCGTCATCCCCGCGCTGTTCGCGGGCGCCTTCCCCGGCCTGGCTGCGCTCAACGTCATGGGGCTCGGCTCCCCGGCCTCGGCCATCATGTCCGCGGTCGTGTTCAACGCGCTCGTCATCGTCGTCCTGATCCCGCTCGCCCTGCGCGGCGTGCGCCACCGGCCCCTGAGCGCGTCCCGCGTCCTGAGCCGCAACCTGCTCGTCTACGGCCTGGGCGGCGTGGCCGCCCCCTTCGCCGGCATCGCACTGATCGACCGCGTCGTCAGCCTCCTCCCCGGATTCTGACGCGCTCCCACAGGAGGCAGCACCCACCATGAGCCCCACACGCGCCACCCTGCGCCAGTACGGCGCCGCCCTCCGCGCGGTGCTGGTCCTCACCCTCGTGCTCGGCCTGGCCTACCCGCTGGCCGTCACGCTCCTGGCCCAGACCCTCATGCCCGACCGCGCCGACGGCTCGCTCCTGCGGGCGCCGGACGGGACGGTCGTCGGGTCCGCGCTGATCGGCCAGTCCTTCACCGGAGCCGACGGCCGGCCCCTGCCCGAGTGGTTCCAGTCCCGGCCCTCCGCCGCCGGGGACGGCCACGACGCCGGGGCCTCCGGCGGCAGCAACCTGGGCCCGGAGAACCCCGACCTCGTCGCCGCGGTCGAGGAGCGCCGGGAGGCGGTCGCCGCCTTCGAGGGCGTGGACCCCGACCGCGTCCCGGTCGACGCCCTGACCGCCTCCGCCTCGGGCCTGGACCCCCACATCAGCCCCGGGTACGCCCTGCTCCAGGTGCCGCGGGTCGCGCACGCGCGCGACCTGCCCGAGGAGGAGCTGCGGGCCCTGGTCCGGCGTAGTATCGAAGGCCGGGACCTGGGCTTCCTCGGCGAGGAGAGGGTCAACGTCCTGGAGTTGAACATCGCGCTCGACCGGTGGGGAACCTCATGAGACGGGGACGGCTGCGGGTCTTCCTCGGGGCGGCCCCGGGCGTGGGCAAGACCCACACCATGCTGGAGGAGGGCAGGCGCCTGCGCGACGAGGGCCGGGACGTGGTGGTCGCCATCGTGGAGACCCACGGCCGCGAGGCGGTCGCCGACCTGCTCGACGGGATGGAGACCGTCCCCCGCACGGCGGTCTCCCACCGGGGCGTGGACCTGACGGAGATGGACCTGGACGCCGTCCTGGCCCGGCGCCCGCAGGTCGCCCTGGTCGACGAGTTCGCCCACACCAACGCCCCCGGCGCGCGCCACGGCAAGCGCTGGGAGGACGTGGCGCGGCTGTGCGCCGCGGGCGTGGACGTCATCACCACCGTCAACATCCAGCACATCGAGTCCCTCAACGACGTGGTCCAGCGCATCACCGGGGCGCCCCAGCGCGAGACCGTCCCGGACCGGGTGCTGCGCGCGGCCGACCAGATCGAGCTGGTCGACCTCGCGCCCCAGGCCCTGCGCGACCGGCTCGCGGCGGGCCGCGTCTACCCGGCCGAGCGCATCGACGCCGCCCTGTCGAACTACTTCCGCCTGGGCAACCTCACCGCGCTGCGCGAACTGGCCCTGCTCTGGCTGGCCGACGAGGTCGACAGCGCGCTGATGGACTACCGCGCCGAGCACCGCATCGACAGCACCTGGGAGGCGCGCGAACGCGTCGTGGTCGCCCTCACCGGCGGCCCCGAGGGGGAGACGCTGCTGCGCAGGGGAGCGCGCATCGCCGCCCGCTCGGGCAGCGGCGAACTCCTGGCCCTGCACGTCAGCGGCCAGGAGGGCCTGCGCGACGCCCGCCCCGAGGCGCTCGCCGCCCAGCGCGTCCTGACCGAGCGGCTGGGGGGCACCTTCCACCAGGTGGTGGGCGACGACGTCCCCCGCTCGCTGGTGGAGTTCGCCCGAGCGGTCAACGCCACCCAGCTGGTCATCGGCATCAGCCGCCGCGGCCGCCTCCTCACCGCGCTCACCGGCCCCGGGGTCGGCGCGACCGTCATCCGCGAGTCGGGCCCCATCGACGTGCACATCGTCAACCACGCCGCGGCCGCGAGGGGGCCCGCCCTGCCCCGCCTGGGCGGGGCGCTCAGCCCCCGGCGCCGCCTGGCCGGGTTCGCGCTCTCGCTCGCCGCGGGACCGCTCCTGACCTGGCTGCTGGTCTCCCACCGCAGCACGGAGTCGCTGGTCGCGGACGTGCTGTCCTACCAGCTGCTGGTGGTGGTCGTGGCCCTGGTCGGCGGCATCTGGCCCGCGCTCTACACCGCCGTGATGTCCGCCGCCACGCTGGACCTGCTGTTCATCGAACCGCTGCTCCAGATCAGGATCGACCACCCCCTCCACCTGGGCGCCCTGGTCCTGTACGCCCTCAACGCGGTCCTGGTCAGCTACGTCGTCGACCAGGCCGCGCGCCGCACCCGCGCCGCCCAGCGTGCCGGGGCCGAGTTCGAGCTGCTCGCCACCGTCGCGGGCAGCGTCCTGCGCGGCCAGGACGCCCTCAGGGCCCTGGTCGGCCGCACCCGGGAGGCCTTCGCCCTGGACGCGGTGCGGCTGCGCTCGGGCGGGACGGTCCTCAGCGCCGCGGGCGAGGCCCCTCCCGGCGCCGAACCCACGGTCGTGGCCGTGGGCGAGCGCGCCAGCCTCGAACTCCACGGGGCCGACCTCGGCGCCTCCGAGCGGCGGCTCCTGGAGGTGATCGCCACCCAGATCGACGCGGCCCTCGAACACCAGGACCTGCGCGCCACCGCCAGCGAGGTGGGCCCGCTCGCCGAGAACGACCAGGTCAGGAGCGCCCTGCTCTCCGCCGTCAGCCACGACCTGCGCCGTCCGCTGGCCGCCGTGACCACCGCGGTCAGCAGCCTGCGCCTGTCCGGGGTGGACTGGTCGCCCGGCGACCGCGACGAACTGCTCGCCACGGCCGAGGAGAGCCTGGCCACGCTCACCGCCCTGGTCACCGACCTGCTGGACGTCAGCAGGCTCCAGGCGGGCGTGCTGGCGGTCTCCATCCACGACACCGACGTGGACGAGGTGATCCTGCCCGCGCTGGACGAACTGGGCCTGGGCCCCGCCGACGTCGACCTGGAACTGGACCCCGACCTGCCCGCCGTGCGCGCCGACGCGGGGCTGCTCCAGCGGGCCATCGTCAACCTCCTCGCCAACGCCGTGCGCTTCTCCCCGCCGGGGCGCGGGGCCCGCGTGGCCACCAGCGCCTTCGGCGGCGCCGCCCAGATCCGCGTGATCGACCACGGCCCGGGCGTCTCCCCGGACCGCCTCGACCAGCTCTTCGTCCCCTTCCAGCGGCTGGGCGACACCGACAACACCACGGGGCTGGGCCTGGGACTGGCGCTGTCCCGGGGGTTCGTGGAGGGGATGGGCGGACGGCTCACGGCCGAGGACACCCCCGGCGGCGGGCTGACCACGGTCATCTCCCTGCCCCTGGCCGACCGCCCGGACCCGGGGGAGGACGCGTGAAGATCCTCGTCGCCGACGACGACCCGCAGATCCTGCGCGCCCTCAGGGTGACCCTGCGCGCCCGCGGCTACGACATCGTGGTCGCCACCAACGGCGCCGACGCCCTCAACGCCGCCGTCGACCAGCGCCCGGACCTGTACGTGATCGACCTGGGCATGCCGCACCTGGACGGGGTGGAGGTCATCGAGGGCCTGCGCGGCTGGACCAGCGCCCCGATCCTCGTCGTCTCCGGGCGCACCGGCTCCGTCGACAAGGTGCGGGCGCTCGACGCGGGCGCCGACGACTACGTCACCAAGCCCTTCGCCATCGACGAGTTCCTGGCGCGGGTGCGGGCCCTGACCCGCCGGGGCGCGGGCGGCGACGCCGAACCGCTCGTCAGGCTGGGGGAGCTGACCGTGGACCTGTCGGCCAGGACCGTGACCCGCGAGGGCGGGTCGGGGGCGGAGAGCGTCCGGCTGACCCCCACCGAGTGGCGCATCCTGGAGATCCTCATGCGCCACGCGGGCAAGCTCGTCACACGCCAGAGGCTGCTGGCGGACGTGTGGGGGTCCGAGCACGTCACCGACACCGGTTACCTGCGCCTGTACGTCTCCCAACTGCGCAAGAAGCTCGAACCCGAGCCCAAGGCGCCGCGGTTCCTCATCACCGAACCCGGAATGGGGTACCGTTTCCGGCCCCCCGGATGACGGGCGCCGCACGCGTGGTTCATCGTTGTGTCAGCGGCAGCGGAACCGGGGGACCGGGCACCCGAGCCGAGGAGGCCGTGCCACGGGGCACGCCGCGGAAGAAGGAAGTGAGAACGATGGGTTTCGGGGCACGTGAGATCCTGATCCTCCTGGTCATCGCGCTACTGCTGTTCGGAGCCAAGAAGCTCCCGGACCTGGCGCGCTCCCTGGGGCGCAGCGCCCGCATCCTCAAGGCCGAGACCAAGGGCATGCACAGCGACGACGACGCCGACGGCGCGCGGCCCCGGCCCGCCGAGCCGCAGCGGACCGCCGCCCAGCCCCAGCCGCAGGCCCGGCCCGAGCAGCCGGTCGCGCAGCCGCTGCTGGAGGGCAGGGTCATCAGCCCCGGCGAGTACGGCACCGCGCAGCCCCGCACCGCCGGGAACTGAGGCCGTCCCGCGGGCCCGGGGACGCGCTGTCCCGGGCCGGGGACCGGGGCCCCCGGAAACCTGGTGGCCGACTGGTGCGGCGGCGGGGCGGGTGTAGGTAGTGTGACCCATCGGGTACCCCGGCCGGTCCCGAGGTCCGGACCGGGAGGCCCGCAGCCACACCGCCGCGCGCCGTTCCCGCTTCCGTGGCCAGCGGGAGAAGAGCGCACCGGGCACGGGGCGCCCCGGCGCGTCCCGCGCCCCCGTTCCCGCTAGGACTCCCATGCCCCCACACATCGCCCTCCTGGTCAACCCGAACTCCGGGCGGCGCCGCGCGGCCGTCGTCGCGGTACGCCTCAAGGAGGCGCTGCGCGAGGCGGGGGCCCGCGTGCACGTCTACACCGGCCGCTCGGCCGCCGACAGCCGCCGCATGGCCCGCCTGGCCGTCTCCGACCGGCCCGACGCGCTCGTGGCCGTGGGCGGGGACGGGCTCGTCCATCAGGCCCTGCAGGCGGTGGTGGGCACCGGGGTCCCCCTGGCGGTGGTCCCCACCGGGACCGGCAACGACATCGCCCGCGCCTTCGGCCGCCCGCGCGGGTCCGCCCGGGACGTGGCCGAGGCGGTCCTGCGGGGGCGCACCCGCCCGGCCGACGCCGTGCGCCTGACCCTGGCCGACGGCACGCAGCGCTACTTCCTCAGCGTCCTGGCCTGCGGTTTCGACGCCCGGGTCAACGAGCGCGTCAACGGGTTCCGCTACCGGGTCGGCCGCGCCGGGTACGTGGCCGGCCTCCTGGCCGAGCTGCGCTCCTTCCGTCCCGTCGACTTCGACATCGAGGTGGACGGGCGCCGCATCGCCGAGCCCGGGATGCTCGTCGCGGTCGGCAACACCAGCGCCTACGGCGGCGGCATGCACGTGTGCCCCGACGCCGTCCCCGACGACGGCCTCCTCGACGTGGTCTTCGTCCGCCAGGCCCCGATCGGCCGCTTCCTGCGCGTGTTCCCCCGCGTCTTCAACGGCAGCCACACCGGCCTCGACGAGGTGGTGGTCGAGCGCGGCCGCACCGTCACCATCCGCGGCGCGGCGGGGACCGCC